>JAABTB010000092.1 GCA_011390085.1 Desulfobacula sp. | reverse complement strand
TCTAGAGCTTGCGTATGACCGCCTCATCCTTGCCACCGGAACCGAGCCCCTGAATGTCCCTGCCTTTCCCTTTGATCATGACCGGATTGTCTCCTCCAATGATGTCCTTCAGCTCACAAAGATCCCGGAATCCCTTGTTATTGTGGGAGGCGGGGTTATCGGGTGTGAATTTGCCTGCATATTTTCAGCCCTGGGCTCCGAGGTCACCATTGTGGAAGCCATGTCACGACTGCTTCCCCTGCCTTCGGTGGATGAAGACTGCTCCAAACTCCTGTTAAAGGAAATGAAAAAACGGAAAATTACGGTGTTATGCGATACCGTGGTTCAGTCTTCAGCACTGAACGGGGATCTCCTTTCCATCCGCCTTGCCGTCTCCCCCTTTACCGACAACAAGGACCCAAAATTAAAGGCCGAGGAGATCGAAGCTGAAAAAATGGCGGTCTGCATCGGCCGGTCAGCCCTGTCAAAGGATCTGGGCCTGGAAACCATCAGTCTCAGCTCCACCTTCCAGGGCTGGATTGAGGTGGACGAGCACATGGAAACCCGCATCAAAGGCGTTTATGCCATTGGCGATATCCTGGGCCCTCAAAAGGTCATGCTGGCACATGTGGCTTCCCATGAAGGAATCATAGCCGCTGAAAATGCCATGGGAAAAGAAAGTTCAATGAATTATAAGGTCATCCCCGGAGCCATCTTTACCATGCCGGAAATCGGCACCGTGGGCCTGAGCGAATCCGAAGCCGTAAAAAAAGGGCTTGATATCGACTGCTTTACCGTCAATCTCAGGACCCTTGGAAAGGCCCAGGCTATTGATGAACTACCGGGTTTTGCAAAAATGATCATTGATAAAAATTCCGGGAAAATCCTGGGTGTGCATCTCATGGGGGCCCATGCCACGGATCTCATCGCCGAAGCCACCCTTGCCGTTCAGAAGGGCCTGACGGCAAAGGATCTGGCCCATACCATCCATGCCCACCCCACACTGGCGGAAATCATGGGCGAGGTGGCCCTGAAAGCGGTGGGCACACCGATCCACGGTTAGCGCCATGGAGGGGAGCTTTTGTTCTTCAGCATCAGGCCGGTCATCATCCTGTATCCCCCCCAGGCGATTAAAACAGAAGCAAAGGCATAATGCACCAGATGAGTAACATAAAAATCGGCCAGCCAACCAAATCCCGGTATGTTTGAAATATGATACCTTTCAAGAATGGGCATCTGGGCAAAGCCGGATAAGGTGATAAAAAACAGGATGATCCCGTAAATCAAGAGGGTAAGCTTATTTTTCATTTATCCGCCTCCTTTGCAGTCTTATAAAATTTACCCACAGCGGCTGCGATCCCTGCCAGGGGGGCAAGGAGAATGGCCCGGGCCAGGTTGTTTCCCATTGCCATGGAATCCTCAACCGGTTTCAGATGGGGTTGGCCATTTCCTGTTTCTATGGCTTTGTCAAGCTCGTCAAAGGGGACGGGAGACACATAGATGGTATGGGTCCCGCCGTTTTCGTGTTCCCCGTAGATATAGCCGTTCATCTCCTCGGCAAGGCGATGGGCCTTTTCAAGGATTTCCGTTCTCGGACCCATGGTCTGGACATTTTCAGGACAGGCCTCAATACAGGCGGGAAGCTCTCCGGCTTCAAGCCTGTCATAGCACCGGTCACATTTGTACATGACCCCGTTTCCGGCCAAAGCCGGCAATAGATCGAGATAAAGCCCGGTCCCGGTCTGACGCTGGGGAATTTTCCAGGGGCAGACGGTTTTACATTTGGCGCCGCCCAGGCACAGATCCGGATCAATCCTTGAAAGTCCGTTGTCTTCCTGTTTTGCAGATCCCCAGGGGCATAGCTTGACACAGGGTGGATTTTCGCAGTGCATGCAGCGCCGGGGAAGGGTCAGTTCTTTTTCTTCTCCATTGAGGGTCACGGTTGCATGCTGGATATAAAGCCAGTTATATGGGGTGAGTCTGTCCGTAACCTCCCTTTTTTTCGACCAGTCTTCCACGGGAACGGTTTGGGGATACATTTTAGGATAGGGTTTCTTCGGTTCCGCAAATTTATGCCCGTTGGACTCCTGGCAGGCATATACGCAGGCCTCACATCCAATGCATTTTGAAATATCGATCAGGGTGGCCAGAGGTTCTTGCTTTTCCCTGGTCAATGCCGTGGCCGTCTTTGCCAGGGTTGTCGATGCCGCCACTGATCCTGCAGCCGTCAAAGAGCCTTTTAAGAATGCCCTGCGTGAAATTTTAGGTGTCATTTTTCTGCCTCTCTTATACAAAAATATTAAGATGGTGTTTCCGTCCTGCCGTCCGGTAAGAGCAAACTTGATGCCGTCGATCCGGAAAAGGAGGAGTATTTTCTTTAAATTTGAAAATATTATATAAATTCAGAGTGTTGTATTATTATTAAAAATAGACTGTTCCCAGGTCACTCACCCGGAGAACCGAACTCACAAAGAAAATGAACATTAGAGTTGCGCTACCTTTGGGAAAGGTAACGTTATCCGAAGCAGAACCTGATAAAATTTGAAATGAATATTTTTTGTATGGCAGCCATGGCGGGATAGGAGCCAGGGCGATTAAAAAATTCCTTATGCCCGGCACATGGAATTAACTTTTCAGACGCCTGATGGGCATGGGTAATGACCTGTCAGGCGTCTTTACTGACGTTCAAGGAAATTTAGAATTCATAAAAGGAGAGAAATGAAATCATTAATTGTGTATTCCAGTCAGACCGGCAACACCCTCAAGCTTGCCAAGGTCATATATGATGAATTAAAGGGTAAAAAAGAGATGTTCTCCATAGACGAAGCACCCTCACCTGAAGGTTTCGACCTTGTGGCCGTCGGCTTCTGGTTCCAAGGCGGAAAACCGGACCCGAAAGCCGTGGCATATCTTTCAAAATGCTCAAAACCGTCCCGGGCTTTTCTTTTTTCCACCCATGGGGCCGCAAAGGATTCCGCCCATGTCAAATCCGCCATGGATTATGCGGTTGGATTGACCAACGGCGGCGCCATTGCAGGGATGTTTACCTGCCAGGGCGAGGTCAACCCCAAGGTTCTTGAAAAAGTGCCCGTTCCCGCATTGGCGGCCGGATTTTAAGTGTGGAACATAACGGCTATTTTTCCGATATGGGGCCGTCCTGGTTCTGGCCCGAGATAAACCCGGAATTTGTTCAGCTTGTTCAAATGACCCAGGCCATGCTGGGAACACCAACATGGATGGCGGGTCAGGCAAAATTTTGCGCCCTTTATAGCAGCCCTTTCTGGCGAGAATACGGTTTCTCGGGTCAGGCCTTCAGCCAAAAAGGCCCTTTGGGCGAAATCCATGACGGGTATTCGGATAAAAGCCAGGGCACCTATGGGCTGACAGGGTTTATCACCATTCCGGCCGCCCAGCGCAACCATGAAGAGGTTTTAACAAAAGAAACTCTCTTCCAGCTCAAAGCTGTTTACGGCAAACCCGCAGATCAGCCCATATCGTTTTACTATCAGGACTGGGCCCGCGAGCCCTATACCGCCACCCAGTTTGATCAACGGCCCATGCGTGAACACCCGGATTATCATCCCCCGGCAGGCCAAACCGAAATATGGAACCGGACACTTCATTTTGTCGGATCGGAGACCGCGGATCAGCAGGGCGGATATCTTGAAGGCGCTCTGTCAAGTGCCCAGAGAGCTGTAGATAAATTATAAGCGGCGCCGAATTAGAAGATCCAGCGCCGCTTTTTTCATCCGGAGGATCGACTATTCCCCGGATTCAGATTGTTTATTCAACTGGTTCTTAATTTCTGCAAGCTCGGCTTCCAGCATATTGGCCCTGTTCTGCAGAATGGTCTGGTTTGAAACTGCCGGAGATGTGCCGACCCAAGGGCTGTAATTTCCACCACGGCCCATTCCCCGGCCGCCTCCCCATCCAAAATTACGGCAGCCTCTTCTCAAACCCCGGCCCATTCCATAGCCACCGACAAATCCCTGGCCTGCTGCAACATTCCCCGTGCAGAGACCTCTTCCTCCGCCGGTCATCGGCCCATCATTCATGGGACCTCTTTGATTTAATCCTGGCATGATATATCCTCCTTTTTTTATGGTGAATGGGTATTTTATAATCAAATACCCAGATTAATTCAGCTTTTTTTGCCCCAACCCGGACCATTACCGCTGCTTTGGCCCTGACCGGTTCCCTGACGACATCCCTGTCGGCCATGCCGTCTTCTATGGCCATGGGGTCCATGTCCATGCCGCACCCCCCCCATGGTGTAGCACCCGCCTTCCACTTTCAGCCGAAGCCCGTTTACCAGGGCGGACGAAAGGGTGTACCGGCCTGACCTGAGGATTCTTCCAACGGTTTGCCGGGAGACATTCATGATTTCTGCTGCCTGACTCTGATCCAGTCCTTCATAATCGATATGCCGGATGGCTTCAAATTCTTCAAGGGAAAGGGTTGTTTCTCCTTTTAGTTCGAATCCCTCGGGTTTGAATTCACTGATAATCGGTCCGGACAGAACGCATCTGGGTCTTTTGGGTCTGGGCATAAGCGAGGCTCCTTTGGTTTGCCGGTATATAATTATGGTCATTTGACTATAATTATATAGACGGCTCAGGGGATTGTCAAAGATAATTATGATCAAATGACCAAAAAAATACGGCAAGGAAGATTTATTCCCCTGCCGTATTTGTTAAAGGTCAGCCCTTAACCCTTATTTTGACTGACCCATGAGTTTATACAAATCTTGTCAGGACGGTCTTGCAACCAGTACCGGGACCTTTGATTTCAGAATCACGCCGCCGGCAGTGCTTCCCAGAACCATTTCCTCAAATTCACCATGGCCATGAGTTCCCATGATGATGAGATTAAAATTTTTGTCCTGGGCGGTTTTTACAATTTCTTCAGCCGGGTGACCGACTGTAATAATGGTCCTGTCTTCTGAAAGGGGGCAATGGGGAATCTGTTAATACTATGATCAAGGCCAGATACCTTGGCAACTCCTTCTTTCCATGGTTCGGACGCCGCCTCATCCATAGATTGAACCGGGCCGAACATAAAATCAATAAACCGGACATACCAGGCCGCACTCTGGATTTGGACCACATAGGCCAGAGAAATCAAGAGAGCAATCGTCATGCCTTCTTTTCCAAAGGCAGTCATGGCAATGGCCAGGGCAATGGATAAATCCCGCATGACAACACCGAACACCATGGCAATGGCATCCTCACGCTTGAACAGGAGTCGGCCGGCAATCGTCAATAGAATATAGGATATCAGATAAAAGAGGACCAGGGGAATCAGGATAGTAAGGATATCACCGGGATTGGCAATAATTTGCCGGGCTTTCAAAGACATGGCCAAAAATGCAATCAAAGCCACCCCAAGGGCTGAAAAAGGCGGGAATTTAGATTGGATTCGATCATTCCATACTTTTACACCATATTTTTTTCTCCCCAGGAACTGGGTCAGAAGACCGGCCAATAAGGGCAGAAATACAAAGATGGAAATTTCTTTGAACATATCCGGCATATTGACCTCTACCGTGGCGCCCATGAACAGTTTCGTGTAGACGGGGGCTGCCAGGGATCCGATGACAAGGCCGAAGACCACCATTTTAATGGCCGCTTCCTTGTTGCCTTTGGCAAACCCGGTCCAGGAAATGGTCATGCCCGAGGTGGGCAAAACCCCGATGAGAAACAAGCCCACGGCCCAGAGTCCGAATTTAGGGTCACTCCCTGTCAGAAATACTTTCCCAATGATAAAAACAATGAGGGGAATGAGGATAAAATTAATCAGTTGGGTTACCAGTTGGAGTTTACCATCCTGACCTTTTAAAACAGTTTTTACATTCAAGGTCACCATCATGGGGAAGACCATGATAAAAGTTACCGGAACAATAAACTGTTTTAAGGGAGAGGCATCGAATAGATATCCGTAAATCAGCCCCAGCAGCATGGAACCCGGGATGGTCCACACCATGTTTTTCTGTATGAAGGAAAATAGGTTGAACATGATAAAAAAAACTCCTTTGTTGATTTAGTTGATGTGAACGCTTGGAAAGAGGTTTTTGTCGGTATGCGGTAAAAACTGGGCCCGTGTAAACTCTTCCATGAATTTGGTATGGGTTGAAAAATCAAGATAGGTCATGGCGTTTGATATGGCCACAGCCTGTTGCCGAAAACTATTGGAAAGAAGCGCCATATAGGCACCGGCAATGGAGCTGTTGCCCATATAGTGAAATTTTTCCCTGGCAATATCCGGAAGCAGCCCTATGGTAACGGCTTTTTCAATATCCAGGAACTGCCCGAAGCCTCCGGTGATGATCATCTGTTGAACGGCGGAAAAATCCATTCCCACCTGTTCCAGGAGAATGTTAAATCCGGCGTAAATGGCGGCTTTACTGAGAGTCAGGCTTCTTATATCCGACTGGGTAAAGATGATGTTTTCATCAAGGCCGGTATTTTCTGCAAATTCAAGGATAAACGCAGGCTCTCCATTGAAAAGCGTATACCGGGGATGGTCTGTCTCGATAATGAACTTGCCGGTCTGATCAATGACCTTTTTCAGCAGCATTTCCGATAATAAATCGATCATGCCGGTTCCGCAGATACCGCGAGCCGGTTTATTTTCAACCGTTAAATACTTGGGTTCAAAGGTGACAGAGTCCAGTTCAATTTTTTCAATGGCCCCGTCTTCAGCCCGCATGCCCCAACGAATGCCTCCGCCTTCAAAGGCAGGACCGGCTGAACAGGCTGCGGTGATGAGAAACTCATTGTTTCCGAAGACGATTTCCCCATTGGTGCCGATATCAATGAAAAGGGTCAGCTCCTTATGCTGGTGGAACCCAGTGTAGAGGACTCCGGAGACAATGTCGCCCCCCACATAGCCTGCAGGGCCGGGCATGACAAAGACCCCGGCATGGGCCGCGGCCTTGATCCCGATTTCTTCCGCTTTAAGTATGGGAAATTCAGTCACCGTCGGAATATAGGGCTCTCTTCTGATATACCGGGCCTCAATGCCTAAGACCAGGTGGGTCATGGTGGTATTTCCGGAAATGACAATATTTTCAATCTGACGATGATCTGCATGGATTGAATCTATGGCTTCTTTCACCAGGTTATTGATGGTGGAAAGGGCCATTTTTTTAAGTTTATTGACCCCGTCTTTTTCAGCGCAGATGATCCGGTTGATGACATCATCCCCGCAGGCTGCCTGGCTGTTATGGGCAGAAGCTGCGCTTATAACGGCGCCGTCTTCCATGTCCACAATATACACCACAATGGAAGTGGTTCCCAGATCAATGGCGCACCCCAGGGATTTTTTGACCTCCTGGACCGGCAAGACCGCCACAATTTCAGAGGAACATTTTTTCCATAAAACCGAAGCAACCACCTTAAAATGATCATTCCGGATGGATTCCGCGAGCCGGCGCATCACGCTGATATTGGTGCTCATTCTGGATATATCATATCCTGCTTTTTTAAGCCGGCGCCTGAGTCTGTCCAGATCACTGACAGCATCATCCAGGGAAGGCAGATCAAGCTCTAGAGGAATGTTTTCCAGGATAGGTTCGATCTTGTCCACTAGGCCCATAAGTTTCTGAGTGGCGATTTTTCCCATACCCGCAGCTTTTAATTTTTTTTCAATAGTCTCTTCAGGGATCTTAACCGTAATATTTTCATGCACCATGGATTGACAGGCCAGAATCTACCCTTTTTCTTTTTCATTATCCGTCAGCAGAGCAGTTTCTTCGCCGGTAACCGTGCCGGATTGAAGGATCAGTTTGCACTTTCCGCAAGCACCTTTACCACTGCACGAG
>JAABTB010000008.1 GCA_011390085.1 Desulfobacula sp. | reverse complement strand
TTACGCTGCGGTTCAGACGCTGGTGGAGCAGTTCCGGGAAACCTTCGGTTCCACAAATTGCGCGGAACTATTGGGCTGTGATCTGGGGACCCAGGAAGGGCAGCGGATTTTCGGCGCTGAAAACCTTATCAGCCGGTGCCGGGAGTTTACGGGCAAAGCGGCTGAACTCACCATCCGCATTATTGAAACAAAACAACAGCCATAGCCGGACGTTGCGGAGAAGGGATGTGCCAGCAATGATGATGAATAAGGACGAGGCAAGGGAATTTGCCGCAGGGTGGCTGCCGGCATGGACAGGGAATGATCCGGAAAAATTGGCCGGGTATTATTCCGAGGATTGTTTTTACCTTGATCCGTCCATACCGGACGGCGTGAGCGGAAAGCAGAACCTCATCCGCTATTTCAAAAAACTGCTTTCTCAAAACCCGGACTGGGTCTGGACCCAGATTGAGCCCATTCCCATGGAAGACGGATTTTTAAACAAATGGTCAGCAAAAATACCGGTGGGGGATAAAACCATTGAATGCGTCGGCGTCTGCTTTTTGCAGTTTGATGGGCAGGGAAAAATCCGGCGCAATGAAGTCTATTTTGACCGGAGCGAATTGCTTCTGGAAATCAGCCGGCACAGAAAACCTTGAGGAGAAGCAACGCATGGAAATCAACCTGATGGAACTGGAGCCGAGACAGGCCCATGACCTTTTGACCAGCGCCCTCATTCCCCGGCCCATTGCCTGGGTATCCACCATAAATAAAGAAGGCCAAACCAATCTGGCGCCCTTCAGCTTTTTTACGGGCGTGTCCTGGTCTCCGCCGGTTCTGGCCTTTTCCGTGGTGAACCGGGCCGACGGAACCCCGAAGGACACGGCCAAAAATATCCGGGAGGTGCCGGAGTTTGTGGTCAACCTGGTGTCTGTGGACCTACTGGCCCCAATGGAATACAGCGCAAGGCCCATTCCCTATGGGACCGATGACCTTTCTATTACCGGGATTCACTGGGAACCTTCGAAAATCATCCGGCCGCGCCGGGTCCGGGAAGCCAGGATTGCCTTTGAATGCACCCTGGAGCGCATCGTGACCGTGAGTGAAGGACCCCATGCCGGGAATCTGACCCTGGGCCGGGTCCGGCTTGTTCATGTGAGGGATGATCTGTTAAAGGCCGGCAGGGAAGTGGACTGGCAAGGTCTGGATATCCTGGGCCGCCTCAGCGGCAACCGGTATTGCACCGTGCGCTCGGTGATTGAAAGCGAAACAAATTAGGGAGCCGGATATTCCCCCATGAGCAGCCGGTTCTTGGGGGTAATGGCGCCGGGAATGGTCTGGGTCAGGATCTTGTAGCCCATGGATTTCAGTCTCAGAGCCCGGACCGCATCAATGGCCAGATCAGGGGCCATCCAGCCTTCCAGGCCGTCTGCGGCGCAGCGTTTTGCGTCATGGCAGCAGGGCAGGACCGCCACCCGCGCATGCCGTTCAGCGGCCTTGTCCAGAACCAGATCGGTTAAGGGGCCGCAGGCATGGACGGAAACCACGACGTCCTCCGGCAATACCGTGATATCCTCTATGGAAGCCTCTTGAAAAACGATCCTGTTTTCCAGCCGGGGCCAGGATTCCATCAAGGCCTCGGACAGTTTCCGGGCATTTTCAGGAATAGCTTTGTCCACGGCCAGGGCCATCTCTGAGGTCTGGTCCAGGATGAGCATGATATGGGCCAGAAGGCCGTGGCCGCAGGCAAGGTCCAGGACCCGCCCTCCCCGGAACCGCCGCCGGACCCGCCGAGCCGTTTCCCAGGCCTCGTGCAGCTCTTTTCTGGGGAGGACTCCGGCCCGGCAGACGGCCCGGGCAATGGCGTCAAACAGGCTTGGGCCGGGGAAAAGGGCCTGCTGTTGAGACGTCAGCCTGTTTTTTGAGGAAGGTTTCATGGATCGCAGGCAAGATCACAGGTCCATTTTCTGGAGCGGGGGCGGAAACCCCTGTTCGGCGGCAGCCCTGTATTTACTGAACACATAGGATTCATAAACCGCCGGGTGATCCAGGAGGGAATTGATCCCTGAATCCAGTTTGATCCGTTTTTCGTTCTTTTTCCAGACGTTCCAGTCTTCAATGGTTTCCCAGGTGCCGATGACCACGACCATATGGGTATTTTCCGTATTGATCAGGGTTTCGCCGGAAATATAGCCCTTTTGATCCATGGCATGGAAGCGAAGGGTTTTGAGTTGTGAAAAAAAATCTTTTTCCTTACCCTGGGAGACCTCCCTTTTAATCATGACCTTGACAATCATCATGCCCTCCTTTTTTATCTGTTTTTTCCAATGGTTGAATTTTTTTGGGTATTCTGGTAAAGAATAGCTTTTAATTTTTTAAAAGAGAAGTATAAACCAAGGCCCATAGAAAAAAGACAAAAGATCCCCATGAAAATTCAAATCATCCAGGAAGACTGCACCCGCTGCCTGCTCTGTGTAAAAGACTGTGCCGCCGCCGTATGGCGGGAAGAAAACGGCCTGCCGAAAGCGGTATTTCCTGAAGCCTGCACCCTGTGCAGTCATTGCCTGAGTGTCTGTCCAGCCGGGGCCATCCGGCACGACGGCCTGGATCCTCTCCAGGTTCAGCGGATCGACAAAACCCTGGTCAATCCGGAGGCCTATGAAACCGTGGTCCGGGGCAGAAGAAGCATCCGGCGCTATAAGGACCGGCCGGTGCCGGAGGACGTGATTCAAAAAGTCATCGGACTTGCGGCCCATACGCCCACGGCCACCAATTCCCAGAATGTCACCTATACGGTGATAACGGATAAGGACCTCCTGGAAAAGATTTCACAAACCATCTTCGGCTTCAGCGTAAAGGTGTTCCGGTTTACCCAAAAATTCCCGGGAAACCTGGTCTATAAAATTATCCGGAAATTCCCGGGGTCCGAAGTCATGACCCGCTATCTGGACCCCATGCCCTATTATATGGAAGAAACCGAAAAGGGCCGGGATTTGATCCTGCACAAGGCCCCGGCCCTGATCCTGGTCCACGCCCCCAAGGGAAAAAATTTCTCCTGTGAGAACTGTAACCTGGCTGCCGGCAATATCATGAATTTTGCCTATTCCCTGGGTCTTGGAACCTGTTATATCGGGTTTCTGACCCTGTATCTCAAACACTCAAAAACCCTTAGAAAGGCCGTCGGCCTCCCTGAAAACCGGATGGTCTATGCCGCTCTGGTGATGGGATACCCGGCCTACGGACATACCCGCACGGCATCGCGGAACATCCCTAACATAGAATGGTTGAAAGAAAACATATGAAAGCGTTTTTTAAATGGATGGTTCTTTATTTTGCACTTTTGTCGGCCATGCCCGCGGCCACGACGTCGGCCCAGAACGCCGTACTGCCCATCACCATTGATTATCCCATGCTGAATGCCCTGGTGGAATCCCGGCTGTTCCCAAACAACGAAAGCGAGGTGGAACTGGTCAAGGACCCCCTGGGATGTAAAAAAATCGTTGTCAGCGACCTTGAATTCAGGGAAGACAATTCCCGCCTGAGGTTTGAAATCAAGGTGCGCATAAAAGCCGGGCTCGAGGCCAACAATGACTGTTATCTGCCCGTGGAATGGGAAGGGTATGTGGTGTTTTTCCAAACCCCGGTCATTGACCCTGAAACCTTCCAACTGTCCTTCAGGACGGAAGATTCCCGCGTTCTCAACAAAAAGCATGAGCCTGGAATCATTTCCGGCCCCCTGTGGAACCTGGTCAAGGAAAAGGTGCATACCCGTGTGGACGACCTGCGGATTGATCTTATCCCCTGTGTCAATGAAATGAAATCCTTTCTCGCCGTCATGTTTCCTGAAGGCGATCTGCAAAAGGCCGTGGCCATGGTGGAAAGCATGACACCGGGCAGGGTTGAGGTTCAGGATCAGGCGGTCCGGATCAACATGGAGGCCGATGTATCGCCTGTCTATGACCGGACAAGAAAGCAGGAGGAAGCGCCCCTCAGTGAAGAGGAGCTTGCCGTATTCATCGACACCTGGCAGACCATGGATGCCTTTATGGTATATGCCCTGGGCTCCCTGTCCAGGAAAGGGCTGAGCCCGGATGAAAGTCAGATCGTACTGGAAACCCTGCTGGGCAACCGGTACGGGTTTCTGGCGGAATTGGACAAACCGGAAACAGACGAGGATTTTGTAAGAACCCAGTTTTTGGAGGCCTGGGGCAACCTGTACGGGTTGTTCAGAAATCATCTGGAAAAGAACGCCTCTCCCATGGGAACCCTTGCCTTTTTCTCATCTCTGGACGCCTTAAAGGCCCTGGATGCCGTCGGGCCTGCCCTGAATATCGAGATCAGCCGTAACGGACTGTTAAGGCTGGTCCGGCTCATCTCCGCCAGCCCGGGCGATGGGGCGGATCTGTCTTATTCCTTTGAAATCGATAAAAACCTGAGAAAGGTCATGGGGTTTGACGCCGAATTGATCGAATCCCCGGAATATATAAAAGAAGAACCGGGCAAGGAACAGGATTTCCTCCATAGGATACTGAACCGGCTCATCAGCTCTGCTCTAAAGTTCATGGGCCTCAACCCCCATGCCGAGGCCATTGCTGCGGATAAGAAAAAACCGGACCGGGAAGACCCGGCCAAATGGCTGCCGGATACGGAGAATGTTGACGGTTATGTGGCAAGGGTGAGAAAGGAACTGAAAATTGCCGCCGACCAGACCGTAATCAAAAAATCACCGGCCCCGGAATTCCGGGATCTGTTCTATCCCATTGTGGATGCCGTTGCCTGGCAGGAGAGCTGTTTCAGGCAGTTCCGGCAGAACAAGGGCGTGATCGAATATCTCCGCTCCTATAACAATACCTCCGTGGGCCTCATGCAGATCAACGAACGGGTGTGGCGGGGCATGTACAACCAGGAAAAATTAAGGTGGAATATCCGCTATAATATGGCGGCCGGGTGCGAGATCCTGGACCATTATCTCCAAGACTATATTCTTAAGAAAACGGCAAAGAAGAAATACCCTGCTCTGGAAAATAAAGACACTGTTGCCGGGACTCTGTATGCCCTGTACAACGGGGGGCCGGGGGAATTTTCAAAATTCCTGGGCAGGCTGGCCAAAAACAAATTCTATACCAGTGATGACCTTTTCCATGAAAAATACCTCTGGGTTAAAAACGGGCAGTGGGACAAGGCAAGCATCTGTCTTGTCGGAAGATAGGATTTTAAAGCCCCCCGGTCAAAACAGAATGGACAAAACAAGGATATGCCTATGGATGGGTTTGGCAATTCCGGCAAAATGCCTGAGCTTAATATTTATCATGAATTGATGGCCAACAAGGTCGGGGACATCCTCCTGGTGTCCTGCCCCTATGACGCCTTTATCATGGAGGAGGACGGCAGGCTTTCCACCCGGATTATCAATGAATACAAGGGGCTGAACCTTTCAAAACCGCCCCGGCTGACCTGGGTGTCATCTGCTGCCGAAGCCTTTAGCCGGTTGGAAGAAAAAAAATTCGATTTCATACTGGTCATGCCCAGCCTGGACGGAATGGATGTCAATACCTTTGGCTCCAGGGTCAAGGCTCAGTATGCCGATATTCCGCTTTTCATGCTCTTGCACAAAACCTGCGATATCGACCAGTATATTCAGCCCTGCCAAAACACGGTTATCGACCGCACCTATATCTGGCGGGGAAGCGCCGATCTTCTCCTGGCCATCATCAAAAATTTCGAGGATGAAAAAAACGTGGCCTTTGATACGGCCAGAGCCAATGTTCGGGTGATCCTCCTAGTGGAGGATTCCCCCTATCATTATTCGTCCTTTCTTCCGGTTCTGTACAAGCAGATTGTTTTGCAGACCCAGTCGGTCATTGAAGAGTCCGTGAACGAAGATCACCGGCTCCTGAAGATGAGGGGCAGGCCCAAGGTGGTGGTTGCCCATACTTACGAAGAGGCCCTGGCCCTTTATGAAACCCATAAGCCCTATCTTTTATCCGTATTTTCAGATATGCGCTATACCAAGGACGGGATCGAAGACGAGCTTGCCGGATACAAGCTTCTGACCCGGATTAAAGAGGAAATCCCGGATCTGCCCGTCCTTATTCTAAGTACGGAAGAGCAGAACCGGCAAAGGGTCATGACTATTCCGGCCACCTTCATCAATAAAAATTCCAGGACCTTGAACGATCAGATCAAAAATTTTTTTGTGTCCGATCTGGGGTTCGGCCCCTTTGTCTTCAGGTTGCCCAATGGTAAAGAGATTGCAAAAGTCAATGATTTGAGGGGAATTGAACGGGTTTTATCGGAAGTTCCCGATGAATCCATTGTCTACCATGCCATGAATAATGATTTTTCACGCTGGTTCATGGCCCGGAGCGAGATTGATTTTGCCCTCAGACTCAAGCCCTATAAAATCAGCGATTTTCCTGATCCAAAAAAGATGAAAAAATTTCTAATCGACAGTATCCGGGCCCGGAGAAGAGGATCAAGACAGGGTCTGATCATTGATTTTGATTCCGAAGCCTTTGATCCGGACACGGATTTCATGAAAACGGGAAACGGCTCCCTGGGCGGTAAAGCAAGGGGGCTTGCCTTCATGGCCTCCCAGATCCGGCAGGATGCTTCATTAAGGGAAAAATTCCCGGATGTGGATATTCACATCCCCCAGACCTTTGTTATTTCAACGGAAGGGTTCAGAACCTTTATCGAAGAAAACGATCTGTCAAGGCTTCTTGATTCGGCCGATGACCTGGAAGACCGGGAAATCAATGAACGATTTGTCCGGGCCGGGTTTCCGGAACAGCTGAAGAAAACCTTGGCAATTTATTTGAAAAATATCCGGTATCCCATTGCCGTGCGGTCTTCCTCCCTTTTTGAAGATGCCCATTATCAACCCTTTGCCGGCCTTTATAAAACCTATATGCTCCCCAATTCCCATCCCGGCCTTGAAAAGCGGCTGGAACGTCTCATCATGGCCATCAAACTGGTCTATGCCTCCACCTATCTCAAGGCGCCTCGATCCTATGCCCGATCCAGTATGCACCGGACGGAAGATGAGGACATGGCCATCATTCTTCAGCAATTGACGGGCAATGTGCATCAGCATTATTTTTATCCTTCCATTTCAGGGCTGGCCCAGTCATATAATTTTTATCCCATTGACCACCTCAAGGCCGAAGACGGCATTGCCCATATTGCCCTGGGATTTGGTAAAATCGTTGTGGAGGGCGGCAAGACATTGCGGTTCTGTCCGAAATATCCAACATTCCTGCCCCAGTTTTCCATGGTCAAAGACATTCTTGAGAATTCCCAGAAATTCTTCTATGCCCTCAAACTGGATGATTTTCCAGATGACAAGGATTTCATAGGGGGCTCGACAAACGACCCTTCCCTGTCACGGCTGGATTTTTCCGAGGCAACGGATCATCCGGTTGTCCGGTTTTTATCCTCAACCTATGATGCCGAAGACAACCGGATCAGGGATTCTTTTTCTCCCAAAGGAGTTCCTGTCCTGACCTTTGCCAATATCCTCAAATACAATTCATTTCCCCTGGCAGGCCTCCTTGAAGAGGTCACCCGCATGGGGGCCAGGTGGATGGGGTCCTCCGTGGAGGTTGAATTTGCCGTGACCCTGCCGGAAAATGAAGGTCAAAGGCCCAGGTTTTCCATTCTTCAGATCAGGCCCATGGGGCGGTATAAACAGAATCTCGGGATTGACATCAGGCAGGATCAGATAGATAAAGCCTTCTGTTATTCCAGCCTGGCCCTGGGAAACGGGGAATATCAGAACATCCATGATGTGGTGTATGTGGACCCTAAAACCTTTGATCCTGCAAAAACCGTTCAGATTGCGGCGGAAATCAATAAAATCAATGCCCTGTTCAACCGGAACCGGGAGAAATTCGTTCTCATGGGCCCAGGCCGATGGGGCTCCTCGGACAGGTGGCTGGGCATTCCCGTGAGCTGGAACGATATATCCAATGTGGGGGTCGTGGTGGAAACCACCATTGAAAGCATCAAGGCCACCCCTTCCCAGGGATCCCATTTTTTTCAGAACATCACTTCTTTGGGCATCAGCTATATCACCGTATCAGACAAGGGGGAAGATTTCATTGATTATGATTTTCTGAAGAACCGGGAATATAAAAATACAACCCCCTATCTGAAGCACATCCGGTTTAAGACCCCCATCAAAATTCTGGTGGACGGGAAAACCTCCAGGGCGGTCCTGATGCCCCCGGGTTGGATTTAAGCATGTAACTTTGAATCTTTTGCAAATCCGCTTTTTATGCTTATAATGGGAGCATAACGACCCAGCGGCTGGAATCAGCCTGTATATATTTGTGTGGAGGCGTGTATGACCAAAGAAACCCTGACCCTTCCGATTACCGGGATGAGTTGTGTCAATTGTTCGGCCAATATTGAAAAAACGGTGAGCAAACTGGAGGGCGTAAACGAGGTCCAGGTGAATTTTGCCGCCGAACAGGCAAGGGTGTCCTATGACCCGGACAAAATCCGGTCAAAGGAGATCATCCTGAAAATCAAGGATCTCGGATTTAATGTGCCCATGAGCAGAAAAGAATTCCCGGTCACGGGCATGAGCTGCGCCAATTGTGCTGCAAGCATTGAAAGAACCCTGAATAAAAAGGTGGAAGGGGTGGTCCTGGCAACGGTGAATTTTGCCTCGGAACGGCTGGCCGTGGAGTATATTCCCTCCCTTGTTTCCCTGGACGGCATTGTTGCCGAAGTCCGGAAAATCGGCTTTGATCTGGTCCTTGCCGAAGAAGGCGGGGAAGAGGATGCCGAAGAGATTGCAAGAGATCTGGAAATAAGGGATCAGACCCGGAAATTCGTTGTGGGGGCTGTTTTTGCCCTGCCCCTGTTCCTGATCAGCATGTCAAGGGATTTCGGCCTCACGGGCGCATGGAGCCATGCCCCCTGGGTCAACTGGTTCTTCCTTTTTCTGGCGAGCCCGGTCCAGTTTTACACCGGGATGGATTATTATATCGGCGCCTATAAGGCATTGAAAAATAAAAGCACCAATATGGATGTCCTCATCGCCCTCGGGTCCTCCGTGGCCTATTTTTATTCCCTGGCCATCCTTTTTGTTCCCGGTGACCACGGCCATGTTTATTTTGAAACCTCGGCCGTCATCATCACCCTGATCAAATTCGGCAAACTCCTGGAAGCCCGGACCAAGGGCAAAACCGGCAGCGCCATCAAAAAACTCATGGGCCTTCAGCCCAAAACCGCCACGGTGATCGCGGAAGGCCGGGAAAAGGAAATCCCCATTGCCATGGTCCAGGTCAATGATATTATCCTGATCCGGCCGGGAGAAAGGATCCCCGTGGACGGAGTGATTGTTGAAGGAACTTCTTTTGTTGACGAATCCATGCTCACCGGAGAACCCATTCCCGTGGATAAGGCAAAGGAGGATCAGGTCACCGGAGGCACCGTCAACGGGGAAGGACTTTTAAAATTCAGGGCCACGGGCGTGGGAAAAGATACAGTGCTGTCACGGATCATCCGGATGGTCCAGGAGGCTCAGGGCAGCAAAGCCCCCATCCAGGCCCTGGCCGATAAGGTGGCGGCTGTATTCGTGCCCGGGGTCATCGGCATTGCCTTGATCACCTTCGGTATCTGGTGGGGTGTCACCGGAGAATTTGTTCCTTCCATGATCCGGATGGTGGCCGTCCTTGTCATTGCCTGCCCCTGTGCCCTAGGCCTGGCAACCCCCACGGCCATTATGGCGGGGACGGGAAAAGGGGCCGAGAATGGAATTTTGTTCAAAAGAAGTGAGGCCCTTGAAAATGCGGCTAAACTTAAAATTATCGTCATGGACAAAACCGGGACCCTGACCCTTGGAAAACCCGCGGTGGTGGATATCGTCCCGACCCAGGCCTCGGGTCTTTCCCCGGAAGACCTGCTGACCCTGGCCGCTTCCCTGGAAAAAGGGTCTGAGCATCCCATCGGCAAAGCCATTGTGACCTTTGCCCGGGAAAAAGGCCTTGCCCTGGATGATCCCATCCATTTCAAGGCCCACAGCGGTTTCGGGGTAGAGGCCCAAATCAAGGGCGAGACATTCCGGTTCGGCAAGCCCCGATGGTTTGAACAGGAGTTCGGCCTGGAAGATGAGGCCAAAACCCTGATCCTCGGGTTGCAGAAAAAAGGAAGAACCGTCATGGTCCTGGTAAAGGACAGGGCGGTCCTGGGGGTGGTGGCGGTTTTTGATGTGCTGAAACCCGAATCCAAACAGGCGGTGAAGGAGCTTCATGATGAGGCCCTGCGCGTGGTCATGCTTACCGGCGATAACCTGGAAACAGCAAAGATCATTGCGGCTGAAGCCCACATAGATGACGTGGAAGCGGAAGTCCGGCCCGATGAAAAATCAGACCGGGTAAAACAGCTCCAGAAGGACGGTGTCCTTGTCGGCATGGTGGGGGACGGCATCAATGACGCCCCGGCCCTGGCCCAGGCTGATATCGGCTTTGCCATCGGCACGGGCACGGATGTGGCCATCGAAACCGGGGACATCATCCTTTCCAGCGGAAATCTGACCGGTATCCCCAAGGCCGTTAAAATCAGCCGGAGGACCATTGCCACCATCCGGCAGAACCTGTTTCTGGCCTTTGTCTATAATATCATCCTGATCCCCGTGGCCGCCGGAATCCTGGCCCCCTTTGACCAGTTCCCGGATTTTTTAAGACAGCTTCATCCCATTTTGGCGGCCCTGGCCATGGCCGCCAGCAGCATATCGGTGGTCACCAACAGCCTGAGGTTGTATAGGGCGGATATAGGATAAGAACATGACCCATTTTATGGCGAGGCCCGATGAAACCATTGGATAGGGAACCGGAAAAAGAAAATCCGCGGAATATCAAAAAATCGACGACCCAATTGTACCAGGAAAGCCGTCTGGCCCAGAAGCGCCTGAACGCCATGCTGAAATTTCTGCCGGACCCGGTATTCGTATTCAGCCTCAATAATACGGTGGAATATATCAACCCTGCCTTTGAGCGGGTTTTCGGCTGGACTCTGAAGGAGGTCAAAGGTAAAAATATCCGCTTTGTCCCGGACCATCTCATTGGCCAGGCAAAGCAGGGAATGAAATTATTGTATCAAAACCGGCTGGTTCATGATTTCGAAACCCAGAGATATACCAGGGACGGCCGTATTCTGGATATAGTCATCAACGGCTCCATTCTCTATGACGAAGAGGACAAACCCGTGGGACAGGTATTGATCCTCAGGGATATGACCATTGAAAAACGCATGGCCAAAACCAACCAGATCATGTTCCGGATTTCAAAGGCCCTCCACAGCTATCAAAAATTAGGGGATCTCATCGCCCTGATCAACAGTGAGATTCAAAAGCTCATTTCCGTAGAAGGAGCCTTTATTCTCCTGGCCGACCAGAGAAAAGACCAGCTCTATTTTTTCTCAGCCCAGTTCCGGGACAAGGAATCGGAAAAATTATTCAAGAAAATCAAATTTCCGGCTGACCAGGGCGTTACCGGCCATGTGTATAAGACAGGAAAACCCTTGATGATTCCTGATGTGTCCCAATGCTCTTTTTTCCTGCGCCGGGTGGATGAAGAAACCGATATGGTCACAAAAAATATGCTGTCCGTTCCCATTCAACTCCAGGACCGGATCATTGGTGTGGCAGCGGTTGTCAATAAATTACACGGGGCCTTCGACACAACGGATATAGAGCTGTTGAGCATGGTGGCCAGCACCATTGCCCTGCCCATTGAGAACACAAGAATCAATGAGGCCCTAAGAAAATCCTATAAAGAGCTGAAAACCTTAAACCGGGCCAAGGACAAGGTCATCAACCACCTTGCCCATGAACTGAAAACCCCTGTTTCCGTCCTGGGAGCGTCCATGACGCTGCTGTCAAAAAAACTGAATGCCCTGGGCATAAACTCCCAGCCCATTGAAACCATTTTGAACCGGGGCCGAAGAAATCTTCAACGCATCCTGGACATTCAGTATGAAGTGGAAGACCTGTTACGGAAAAAAGAGTTCAAGGCCTACCACCTCTTGACCCGGCTCCTGGATACCTGCCGGGATGAATTGGATTCGCTCATCGCGCTTGAATCGGATGATACCAACCTGGCCGGGAAAATTCATCGCAAACTGGAAACCCTGTTTGCACCAAAGGATCTCAAATCCCGGACCCTTCACCTGGATGAATACCTGGAAGAAAGCATCCGTCAACTTCGGCCCGGGTTTTCCCATCGCCGGTTGTTTCTGGACATCAGGATTGAAAAACCCGCCCCGGTCCACATGTCTTCTGAAATTCTGGATATCGTCATAAAGGGTCTGATTCGCAATGCCGTTGAATATACTCCGGACGGCGGGAAAATCGGAATCATACTGAGGACCACGGACCACCAGCCGGAACTCATCATCCAGGATTACGGCATCGGCCTGACCCGGGAAAAGCGCCGGCTCATCCTTGAAAACTATTTCACTCCCCCGGAATCCATCCATTATGCCACGAAAAACCCCTATGATTTTAATGCCGGGGGCCGGGGATTTGATCTTTTAAGAATCAAACTCTTTTCCGAACGCTATCCTTATACCCTCAGAATCCATTCGACCCGATGCCCGGTCATTCCCGAAGACACGGACCTCTGCCCCGGTGACATCACCCTCTGTCCTGCCTGCCGAACGCCGGAGGATTGTTTTCATTCCGGAGGAACAGCGGTTCACCTGAAATTTGGGAAAGCCTGATATAGATTTGAAGCGTAGGATGTCAAATTTATGACGCAAAGAAAATTTTTCCGGGTTACCGGCAGGGCAAAAAATTAAGCAAAATTTTTAACACATTGAATTTAAATCGTTTTTATTCTTATTGTCGCACAGGCACAAGTATTGCTTTATCCCTTACAGGATCTGATATGAACCTGAAATAGGGAAAAAATATGAACCAGACCATCGGCAGCCTATCCGGAAAACTAACGGCATTATTTTCCATGCTCTTTAAGGCAGCGGAAAAACAAGCGGACCATAAAAAATTGGCAGAGCACATCCTTGCTTTGAATAAAAAACAATCCCCAACCGATATTATTCACGAAGTCGCCCTTTGCTTAAAAGATATCCTGAATTACAGACTCTTTGCCCTTGTTATGAAAAAGGAAGGCGGGGTGGACGTCTGGCTAGACCCCCGGATGTATAAAAAATCTCTGGAAGATATTATCCTGAAGGATTTCGGCATTGAAAACAAAGACAGCCTGAATTATCTGAATCATCGGTTTTATGAAGATGAATCTGAATTGTCCTTTGATATGAAGGACCTGCTGTATTATGAAATCCACGAGGAAAATATAAGCTTCAGGCTTTATATGATGGCCCAAAAACAGCTTTCCCTCTACCATGACGAAATCGTGAACCTGATTCTCCAAGGCGCTTCCGTTGCACTCTCCCGGCAAATCAAAATGCAGGGACTCAGGGATGCGGCGGTGATTGATCCCCTGACCGGATGCTATAACCGAAGGGAGTTTGAAAATCAGCTCAAAAGAAATATTTCAGGCGCCGTCCGGCATAAAACAAAATTGTCCGTATTCATGTTGGACCTGGACCATTTTAAGACCATTAATGATACCTATGGCCATCTTGCAGGGGACAAGGTTCTTAAGGAAGTATCCGCCATTGTCCAGCAAAATATGAGAACCGGCGATATCCTTGCCCGGTATGGCGGTGAAGAATTTATTGCCATCCTTCCGGATACCGATAAAGCCAGGGCCATGGAACTTGCAGACCGTTTGAGAAGCCGGATTTCCCGAAAAGTGATCACCCACGGAAATCATCAGATAAAAATCACCGCCAGCTTTGGCGTGTCTGAAATGGGCAGGAATACCGACATGGAGAGAATCATCCAGGATGCCGATACCATGCTTTATAAGGCAAAACGGAGTGGCCGGAATACCGTAATGCCGGGCATCATCAAAATCCTTCCGGATAAAGGCCGTGACCGGTTAAAAGAAAATGTGAATTAGCCCCTTGTCCTTCTTAAATTTCAGTCGAAAATCTGTTAAACCTGATTTAATTTTTAAATTTTAAATTTTTCGGTCATGGCCTGTAACTGAAGCATGACGTCGGTCAGCAGGGTTGCTTTTTCCTTAACCGTTGAAGACAAGCTGTTGATTTCCTGGGAGGCCCTCAGAACATCGCTGATCTCCTGGGCTACCTGGCCGGATACCTGGGAACTCTGGCTTACATTGACATTGACTTCATGGATTCCCTGGGACACCTGGCTGATATTTTCCGCAATGGCATTGGTGGTGTCGGATTGAAGCTCAATAGCCGTAGCCGCCTCATTCACAAACCCATTGATCTGGTTGATGATTTTGGTGATATCCTGGATTTCGGTAACGGCGCCGCCGATCTGATTCTGGATTTCCTGGATATTCCTGGCAATATCTTCTGTTGCACGGGCGGTCTGGCCCGCAAGCTCCTTGATTTCATTGGCCACGACGGCAAACCCCTTTCCGGCTTCACCGGCCCTTGCCGCTTCAATGGTGGCATTCAGGGCCAGAAGATTGGTCTGGGAACTGATGCCGTTGATGGTGTCCGTCACTTTATTGATGGCCTCTGCAGCCCGCCCGAGGTCACTGACCCGTTTTGATGTCTGCTGGGCTTTTTCAACGGCTTTGTTGGTGATTTCACGGGTATGGTTGGAATTCTGAGCCACTTTTTCGATATTTTTGCTCATATCCGCAGTGCCGTTGGCAACAATTTCAACATTGGTGCTGGCCTGTTCCATGGCCGCGGCCACGGAATCCATATTCACACTCATTTCTTCCGCAGCAGACGCAACGGTATTGACTTTTGAAACGGTTAATTCAGAGCCTTCCGTCATTTTATCGGAAATCAGGTTTAATTCTCCGGATGCGGAACTCAAGGTATGGACGCCCGAATTCAGGTCTTTAATCATCTGGGCGAGTCCCTTCACCATCTCATTCATGGAATCCACCGTATCTTTAATGGCATCCTTGGCCTCATAGGCAAAACTATATTGGAAATTTCCATTGGCAACTTCTTTGGCAAGGGTGGCCATGCCATTCATGCTTTTCATCAATTGCCGGTTCATGAACCCGATGATGAGAATCCCGACGATCAGGGCAATACTGCCGGAGATGGCGACTCCGGTAAGAATCTGTTTGTTGACGCCGGTCATGAGTTCTCCTTCAGATACCGCGACAACGAAATAGATATCCCAGGGCTGAAAATAGGTGGCATAGGCATAATAGGGTTTGCCTTCATGTTCATAGACGGCAAATCCGGATTTTCCGTTCAGGATGTCTTTTCCGTTTTTAAAATCCTGGACTTTCATAGATAAATAGGCCTTATCCGGGTGGATGAGAATCTCCCCCCCAGAATTGCAGACAAAGGAGTATCCGTATCCTCCGACATTCACCTTGTTAATAAGATCAATCAGGTCAGGAGTCAGGATTTTGCTTGTAATGGAATAGGCACCGATCATGGTGTCTTCCAGTTTATCTCGAAAGGGCTGAATAACCTGCATGGAAATCTCGGCTCCCTTTTGGGTGATAAACTTATAGGGCTTATCCTCCATTACGGATTTGTAGGCTCCGGAGTCAGCAGGATAATATTCGCCGATGAGCCTGGATTCATCTTTGTTTTTAACGCTGGAGGACACCTTGATCAGTTTATTGTCATGAATCTGGTACACGGCAATGTCCGATGTGCTGAATTGGGCGATTTTATCCACGGTCACGTATTCGCCGGTGGCAAATTCAAGTCCAAAAATGATTCTCGGAAGGGTTATCTTTTCTTTTGCTGCCGAATTGATATCGTAAATATCCATATCCATGGTTCTGGAAGCGACCAGCATGACATTTCCGCCCCCTGTGGCTTCTGAGACAAGGGCTCCCATGTCTGCATCAATTTTTTCCTTTTGAAGGTTGTATTTGAGCTGAATGGTTTTTAAAAGGACATCCGACACATTTTGAATACTGGTCTGCCCTTTGGCAAGAAAAGAATTTTTGCTCTGATAAAAATTGACCGCTGCTATGATCAAAATCGTAAGAAAGATAATGCTTATGGAGCCGATATAAAGCTTTTTATCAAAACCGATGTTTACCATTTTTACTCCTCGTCTGAGTCCGCCCTTGCATTGGGGAGAAAAGGCGGCTAATAAAAAATCCAAATGACGCAAGCTATAAAAACAGGGGTAACTAAAATTAAAGTTTATACTAAGCTTTAATTTTTATAAATTGCAAGTAAAAATACAAAAAAGCTATATCATAGCCCTTACAGGAATATTTCTATCCGAGAGATACTGTTTCACCCGTTGGATCGGCACTTCCTTTCGGTGGAAAATACCGGCTGCCAGCGCAGCCTCTGCATCGGTATTCTCAAAGACCTTGGCAAAATGAGCTTCACATCCTGCCCCGCTGGAAGCAATGACTGGGATGGAAACCGCTTTTTTAACCGCATTGATGAGTTCAAGATCAAATCCTGAATTGGTCCCGTCCTTGTCGATACAGTTCAACAGGATTTCGCCCGCCCCCAGTTCTTCGCAAACCTTTGCCAGGGTGACGGCATCCATATCCCGGCCTTCCCGGCCGCCTTTGACCGTGCATTGATACCAGCACCAGGATTCATTGTCGGGGCCGGGGAATTGGGTGCGGATCGTATGATGGGGTTTGGCTTCATCCGGAGAAGCCACATACACCCTTCTGGGATCAATGGAAACAACAACGGCCTGGTTTCCATAGACCCTTGATATCTGTTCAATGGAACTGGTGCCTGTTTTTTTCCCTGTTTTCACATATTCTTCCGCAATCAGCACGGCATCGCTGCCGATGGAGACTTTGTCCGCTCCGGAGCGAAAATATTGGGATGCCACATCCAGAGCCGTATAGGCTTTCCCCTTGCTGTCCGTATAATCCCTGATCCCGCCGCCGATGGTCAGCGGGACAAAGACATTTTTGCTGGTCTGTTCCAAAACTTCGATCATGGGCATGTCTTTTAGAGGGAAATCCCTGAACCCGGTGATATTGAGAAAGGTGATTTCATCGGCCCCTTCTTCATAATACCGCCTGG
>JAABTB010000091.1 GCA_011390085.1 Desulfobacula sp. | reverse complement strand
CAAAGGATATGGGGATCCTTTATTGACTTCCGAAATTATCGAAGCCTTGAGTATGGACATTATTTTAAAGGCAAAGATAAAAGAGATCCGCCATATCCTTATCGATCCGTCCTATTACGCAAACCCCATTGATATTCCGGGCAAAGGCGACTCTTTAAACCCTTATGATGCACCGGTGGGGGCCCTATGTGCCAATTTCAACACCATTCATTTCCAATGGGACAAAGACAGAAAATGCTTTATCAGTGGTGAGCCCCAGACCCCCTTGCTTGATTTTTTTCATGATGATATCAGGAAAACCAATTTAAGACAGGGACGAATCACCCTCTCACACGAGCAAAGCGAATTATATCCGGGATTATTGCTGAAACATTTTCTTGAAAAAAAAATACCCGTCACAGGCTCGGTCCGGGTCCAGGCATTTGCCTTAAAAAATACTGCCCCCCATGTCTTCCAGTCTCCCCATGAATTAAAGACAATCATTCAAAGCCTGCTGCAATACTCCAATAATTTCATTGCCAATCAGCTTTTATTGTCCATGGGCGCTAAACTCTTTGGAGAACCGGCAACACTAGAGAAAGGGGTCCGGGCGGTTCAAGATTTCTCACGCCGGTATTTGGGCCTGACAGCTCTCACCATCGATGAAGGTTCCGGACTTTCAAGGGGAAACAGAATTTCACCCCATGAAATGCTGAAAATATTAGCCGAATTCATGCCTTATCATGGATTGCTGAAGCACGAAGAAAATGAATTTTTTAAAACAGGAACCTTGAGCGGCGTCAGGACCCGGGCAGGGTATTTATCAGGAAAAAATGAGCGGCTGTATCCCTATATTATAATGGTAAACGAGGAAAACACCGGGTATGAATCTATTCTGAATCGTCTTAAAAACATGGTCAATCAACTGGAAGATAAATAAAAATCAGGTGACGGCCCCTTTTTCGATATATGCATAGGCACTGTGATTATGAATGGATTCGAAATTTTCAGCGCTTACGGAAAACCAGGTGATATTTTTATCCGCCATCAGCGACTGGGCCACGTCCCGTGTAATGTCTTCAACAAATTTGGGATTGTCATAGGCTTTTTCCGTAACATGTTTTTCATCTTCCCTTTTCAGCACGGAAAAGATATCACAGGATGCCGAAGCCTCAACCAGTCCGACAATATCCTCAATCCAGATGAATTTCTTGAACCGGGCACTGACCGAGACCTCGCCTCGCTGATTATGGGCCCCATATTCACTGATTTCCTTTGAACAGGGGCAGACAGATGTGACGGGAACCGCAACGGTAAGAACAAGATCGGTGTTTTTCGTTCCGTTCGAAGACCCGGTGATGGTGCAGTTATAATCCATCAGGCCCTTTGATCCTGTTTCAGGGGATTTTTTTTCGATAAAATAGGGAAATGAAATTTCAATATGGGAAGATTTTGCCCCGAGAATTGTTTTCATATCCTCCAGGATATTGGTCAAAGATTCCAGAGATACCTTTGTTCTGACCAGATTCAGGATTTCAACAAATCTGCTCATATGGGTTCCCTTGCAATGATGGGGCAGATCCACATACATATTGATCTGGGCAACCGTCGACTGAAGACCCGTGGTCTTATCCAATACCTTTACCGGGTATTTCAATCCTTTTATTCCGACTTTATCGATGGGAATATTTCTGTAATCCGGCTGGTTCTGAATATCTATCATATTTGTCTGTTCAGCAGATACTCCGGCACTATATTCCCCAGGGACCTGAATATATTGCCTTTGATATTTTGATTATGGGTATACAAATCTTCCAGCATTTGCCTTATCTCTGTCCGCTTTGTTTGGTCCGCACTGGGGCAGTTGTTTCTAAACTCAGGCAACCCAAGGGATTGAGCAAATTTCACAATATCTTTTTTTTCAACATATGACAACGGTCTGATGATATCAAGGGTTCCGCCAAAGAAAGACTGTTTAGGCTTCATGGTCGCTATCTTTCCGGCATAAAACATATTAATGAATAGGGTCTCGATAATATCATCTTTATTATGGCCCAATGCAATTTTTTGGCATCCCTGCTCTTTTGCCATCTCAAACAGCCTGTTTCTTCTCAGGCGGGAACAGAGAAAACATGGATTCTCCGTATTTTCACGGGAATGGGCAAGTATCCCATAATTCTTATATTCAATTTTCAAAGGACCATATGCCTGTTCAACATATTGGCCAAGATCTTCTGCAAATGAATCCTGAAATCCGGCATCAATATGGACCGGCAGAATTTCAAAATCCACAGGCGCTTTTTTCTTCAGAGAGAATAAAATATCCAGAAGGGCCTGGCTGTCCTTTCCGCCGGATATGCCCACCAGAATCTTTTCTTTGTCAAGGATCATCTTCCAGTCAAAGATAGCCTTTCCCACTGAATGGGCTATCTTTTTTTTCAGGCTGTTCTTCAACCCTTAATCAGCCTTTATTCCTCATCCTTATCCTTCTTTTTTTTGACCACTATCCGGTTGGCGGCAATTTCTCTTAAAACCGAAACGACATCGCCATTCCTGGATGATTTTACCAACAGTTCGGCCCCTTCTCTGATCTGCCGGACTCTTTTTGCGGCCAGATGAACCAGTGTAAATCTATTGTCCACATTTTTCAGACAATCTTCAATTGTGACTCTTGCCAAAGCAATACCTCCACTCTATTTAAATAATCTCTAAGATCTCGTAAACTCTTTTTCCGCCCGGGGCCTGCAGTACCGCCTCATCTCCGGGCTTTTTACCCAGGAGTGCACTTCCAAGGGGAGAAGAAACTGAAATTTTTCCCTGTTTAATATCTGCTTCGTCAGGCCCGACGATCATATATTCCACTTCTTCTTCCGAATCCATATTCTCAACACGGACCCTGCTTGCAAATCTGATAGTATCCTTTGGAACGGTTTGAGGATCAATTATTTTTGCATTTCCGAGTTTATAACTGAGTTCACCGATCCGGCCTTCCAGAAAAGACTGTCTTTCCTTTGCCGCATGGTATTCCGCATTTTCAGAAAGATCCCCGTGGGCCCGGGCAATCTCGATGGATTTGATGGTTTCCGGCCTTTCAATGGTCTTTAACCTTTCCAGTTCTTTTTTTAAAGCAGCATAGCCTTGTTTTGTAATGGGTACTTGTTCCAAATTTTTAATTCACTCCATTTGATTTGTTTTTTTAAAGTGCTTCGTCGGATATTTATTTCATGTAACCGATGATGGTTGATCCTGCCTTTGTCTTTTCACCAACATGGACGGCAACATCAAAATCATCAGGAAGATATAAATCCAGCCGGGAACCAAACCGGATCATACCGTATCTGTCTCCCTTTGTGATCTTTTCTCTCTCCTTGACACAATTCACAATTCTTCTGGCAATGAGTCCGGCTATCTGAACAACGACATACTCTGCCCCACCAGGCGTTCTTACAATGAGGGCATTTCTCTCATTATGAACGGATGCTTTATCAAAAGAGGCATTGATAAATTTTCCAGGGGTGTATTGAATTTTCTGCACCGTACCATCAAAGGGGATCCGGTTCACATGGACATTAAACACATTCATAAAAATGCTGACCTTGGTGCAGGGTCCGGTTAAATACTCACACCCGGATTGTTTTTCAATCACGATTACCTTGCCGTCGGCAGGGGATATGAGCCCTTTCTCATCCTTGGGAATATCACGGTCCGGATCTCGAAAAAACCAAGTAATGAACCCTGTTAGAGCCAAAGAGATCCAGGCAAACCCCGTCCACCCAAAATAAAAAAGCATCCCTGTAAAAAGGATGGCTATTGCAATAAATATCAGGCCGGGTTGAGCAACAGGCAAAACCGCCCTCGCCGGCCATTTTGAATTATCCATAATCTTTAGCCCCACATTAATGAGGCGTTTACAATATCAAGGAATGGTTTTTATGTCAATATCCAGGGATTTTAATCGGCAATTCCGCATCCGATTTCCGAATATATTTCGGGAGAAGGTCCCTTCCGGATTCAGAAAAATACCGATCTCTTAAACGCATGGACTGAACCAGAGCTGCGGCACTGGTATGATCGAAAAAACTTTGGGTGAAAACCGGCTGGTTTGCTTCCTGTTCGATCCTATCTTTATAGGCTTTTGATCCTGAACCGGCGAACAATGCCGGTTTTCCCTGTGTCATGGCGACAGCCTCTTTGGGGCCGACAACGACCTCAGGTGTCTGTGCAATCAGGTGGCCTTTATTAAAATGATAAATCGAACAATAGACTTCCCCTCTTTTTGCATCCATCATGGCACAAACCGGGATTGATGCGGAGGCAAATCGAAAGGCAATGCCGTCAAGGCTTGACACTCCCGCAACCGGTTTGTTCATGGCATAGGAAAGGCCTTTGATGACACTGATGCCGATTCTGAGCCCGGTAAAACTGCCCGGTCCTCTGGCCACGACAAACCCGTCGATATCATCCAGTGCCGTCCCGACTCGATTTTTGAGCATATCCTCAATCATTTTTAAAACCCGGCTGGAATGGGTCACCCGGGTTGTCCGGAATTCTTCATATACCAATGAAGGCCCGTTCACAAGAGCAAGGCTGCATCCTTGTTCCGCCGTACTCAGAGAAAGAAGAATTAAATTATTGGCCGTTTTCGGGTCCATCTTTTTTTTCCAGGGCGATTTCAAGGACTTCCTTTATATCCCGGACACAGGTAAATTTCATTTTATTTTTGATCACCTTGGGCAAATCATATAAGTCCTTCCTGTTTTTTTCCGGAATGATGATATGCTCGATTCCGGCCTGTAAAGCACCCAGGGCTTTCTCCTTGAGTCCTCCGATGGGCAATACCCTTCCCCGCAGAGAAATCTCGCCCGTCATGCCAACCTTGTTGTTCACCTTGCGGCCGGTAAAGGCTGAAATCAATGCCGTTGCCATGGCAATGCCGGCTGAAGGCCCATCCTTGGGGATTGCGCCGGCCGGAACATGGATGTGGATATCATTGTTATCAAGATCTTCCTTGCTGATATCAAATTTATCTGCATTTGATTTGGCATAGGTCAATGCTGCCCGGGCAGATTCCTGCATGACTTCACCGATCTGGCCCGTCACCAGGAGTTCCCCCTTCCCCTGGTATAGAGCGACTTCAATATAAAGCTGCTCACCGCCGACTTCCGTCCATGCAAGACCTGTTGCCAGACCGACCTGACTTTCTTCCTGGTCCAGTTCTGCGATAAACTGGGGTGGCCCAAGATAAGTGGTCAGGTTTTGCCGGGTAATTATAAATTTTCCTTTTTTGCCCTCGGCTATCTTTCTTGCTATTTTTCTGCAAATGGTATCGAGTTTGCGCTCCAGACCTCTCAGCCCGGCTTCCAGAGTATAATCGGCAATGATGGATTCAATGGCGCCTGAACTGAAATTGACCGATCTGCGAATCAGCCCGTTATCCTTCAATTTTCTGGGAAGGATATATTTTTGGGCAATGGCCTTTTTCTCCTCCCGGGTATATCCGGGAACCCCGATCACTTCCATCCTGTCCAGCAAAGCCGATGGAATGGTATCGGAAATATTGGCCGTCAGGATGAAAAGCACATTGGAAAGATCAAAGGGCATATTGAGATAATGATCTGAAAATTCAAAATTCTGCTCGGGATCAAGAGCTTCCAGCAGCGCAGACGACGGGTCACCCCGGAAATCATTTACCAATTTGTCGATTTCATCCAGCATGAATACCGGGTTATTGGTCCCGCACTGACGAAGCCCCTGCAATATTCTTCCCGGCATGGAACCGATATAGGTTCTTCGATGTCCCCTGATCTCGGCCTCATCCCTGATGCCTCCCAGGGACACCCGATGGAATTTACGCTTCATGGCCTTTGCAATGGCCTTACCAAGAGAAGTTTTGCCCGCGCCCGGGGGTCCCACAAAACAGATAATCTGCCCTTTCTTATTCGGGTTTAATTTTCTAACGCTTAAATATTCCAGGATTCTTTCCTTGACCTTGTCCAGGCCAAAATGGTTTTTGTCCAGAACTTCCTGGGCCTTGGGAATATCCAGAAAATCTTTGGTGGCCTTGCTCCAGGGCAGCTCTACAATGCAATCCAGATAGGTTCTGACCACAGAGGCTTCAGAAGAATCATAATGCATCTGATCAAGGCGCTTCAATTGTTTTTGAGCTTCTTTCTCACAGTCCGGGGGCATTTTACATTTTTCTATCTTTACCTTGAATTCTTCTAATTCGGCAAATTTGTCATCATTCTCCCCCAGCTCTTTATGAATGGCTTTAACCTGCTCTCTTAAATAATAATCCCTTTGATTTTTGGATATTTCATCCTTAACATCGGTTTGTATCCTGGCCTGAACCGTTGAAAGATCCAATTCTCTTGCCAGAAGATCATTGACTTTTTTAAGCCGTTCAATTGCATCAATGATTTCCAGCAGCTCCTGGGCATCTTCCACCTTTGGGTTTAAATTGGAGGCCACCAGATCAGCCAGCTTGCCCGGAGATTCAATATGGGACAACAAATCACCGATGTCTCCGGAAAGCTCCCCTTTCAATGCCAATAATTTTTCACTGGCCTCTCTGACGTTTCTCATCAAAGCTTCATCTTCGATGGTAAGCGCTTTGGGGTCGGTATCTTCCAAAAATTCAATCCGAACTTTGAAATAGGGTCTCTTTTTGACATATTCCAAGGCTTTTGCCTTGGCTATGCCTTGAACCAGGGCTTTAATCCGGCCATCCGGCAATTTTATCATTTTCTGCACTCTGCCGACGGTGCCCACCGTATAAACGTCTTCAATGGTCGGTTTTTCGATCTCAGAATCTTTCTGTGCCGTCAGAAAAATATAACGATCATATTCAAAACTTTCTTCAACTGCTTTGATGGATTTTTCCCTTCCGACAAACAAAGGCAGCAGCATATCGGTGAATACCACAACATCCCTGACAGGCATCATGGGAATCGTTGTCGGAATATCTTGTATGTTGCTTTCTTTTTCAATAATTTCGATCAGATCATCAATATCTGCCTCGGCCATTCTTACTCCTTTATTCCTATGGAAACAACAGATGAGTGCTCCTCATCCCGTGATGGTATCAACTGTTTGATATTTATCCACAACCCCTGTAAATTGTGACTGTACAATAAAACAGATTTCAGGTTTTACAATATCCTTGCCAAAAAAAAATAAAGGATGTTAAAGGAAGCTGATAATCTATAATGAGAGAAAAATACCATGGCCGAATTTATGCTTTTCTCCGGATGGTTTGCTTTTATAGCGGGTGCCTGTATCGGCAGTTTTTTAAATGTCTGCATCTACAGAATACCTGAAAATAGATCCATCATTTCACCGGGTTCCTTTTGCCCCCATTGCCATAACAGCATTCCCTTTTATCTCAACGTTCCGATCCTCAGTTATCTCTTCCTGAAAGGGCGCTGCAAATTCTGCAACCGTTCCATCTCCATCCGGTATCCGCTCATTGAAGCCTTAACCGGAATCTTTGCCGTTTTACTGGTTCTGAAATTCGGTATCACCCCTGTCGCATTCTTCTGGTTTGTTTTCATCAGCGCCCTGATCACCATCTCCTTCATTGATGTGGATCATCAGATTATTCCGGACCGCATATCCATTCCAGGCATCTTTATTTTTGCCTCATCGTTTTATTTTCTGCCTGAAATGACCTTGCTTCACTCTTTTGCAGGAATCTTAGCCGGCGGCGGGCTTTTATATGCCGTTGCAGCATTTTATTATCTGTTGAGAAAGCAGGAAGGCATGGGCGGCGGAGATATCAAACTTCTGGCCATGATTGGTGCGGCAACAGGGGTTAAAGGGGTCTTGTTCACAGTCTTTACC
>JAABTB010000090.1 GCA_011390085.1 Desulfobacula sp. | reverse complement strand
TATGTGCAGCAGAATTATCTGGACTTTGAAACGCAGGACCGATTCAACCTTGTCATGATGATCATGTGCGATTTCTGCGCACTTGGCCCAAGGCAAAGAAAAGAGATTCTGAGCAAGTTCCTCAGGATTCTGAAACCGGACGGTTCCATCCTTCTGGATGTTTATTCCCTGGAGGCCTTTGACCAGAGGAAAGAAGCGGCAACATACGAAGCAAACCTGCTCAACGGATTCTGGTCCCCGAATACGTATTACGGCTTTCTAAACACCTTCACATACGGCAAAGAAAAGATTGTGCTGGACAAATACACGATTGTTGAACCGGAACGTACCAGAACGGTGTATAATTGGCTGCAATATTTTTTACCCGAGGATCTGGAGAAGGAGTTTCAGGATGCCGGATTTTCCGTTAAGGGGATTTATTCGGACGTTGCGGGAACCCCGTATGATCGAAAGTCGAAGGAATTTGCCGTCATTGCCGGGAAGACCTAATCCGCTCAAATTTCTTGGAGCCGGTGTCTGGCTCCGGCGGATTACAAAGGAATACGGGCTGTTTGACGCCGCTCGTTGATTTTATCTCTCGATCAAATCTCTTTTCTATACTCACCCGCTTTCAAACAGAAGCTTGACTTTACCTCCTGCTTTTTATAAATAAGAATCGATTTTAGGATTGCCCTGGTCAACGGAACACGGTGAAATTCCGTGGCGGTCCCGCCGCTGTAACCGGAAATATCTGTTTGCGGACATGCCACTGTGAAAACGGGAAGGCGGTACAACAGATCTAATGCCGGAAGCCAGAAGACGAGCCGGGCAATTTAAAACGTGGGACCTGATGGTAAAAGGTTTTGCAAGACATATGTTCTTGCAGAACCTTTTTTGGTTTTGCAAGGGCTTTCATAGCGAGGAAACTATGACCACACAACTGGAACACGCCCGGAAGGGCTTTTTGACAAAAGAAATGCAGGCCGTGGCAGAGGCTGAGGGAGTGACGGAAGACTTTGTCCTGGCCCATATGGCAACGGGTGAAATCGTCATCCCCTGCAACCCCGGCCGCAGCCGGCAAAAGATCGTCGGCATCGGGACCGGCCTTCGGACCAAGGTCAATGCCTCCATCGGCACCTCATCGGATATCTGCAACCTCGGGCTTGAAATTGAAAAAGCAAAGGCGGCAATGGAAGAAGGAGCCGATACCCTCATGGAATTGTCCACCGGAGGAGATCTGGATGAGATCCGGAGAACCATCCTTTCCTGCACCGACCTTCCCGTGGGAAATGTGCCCCTGTACCAGGCCTTTCAGGAAACCATCCGGAAATACAAAAATCCTGCCAGGCTCGACCCTGAATACCTGTTCGAGCTGATCGAGCGGCAATTGGAGGACGGCCTGAGTTTTATGGCCATCCATTGCGGCATTAATCAATATACCATCGAGCGCCTGAGAAAACAGGGCTTTCGCTACGGCGGACTGGCCTCCAAGGGCGGTACCTATATGGTGGCCTGGATGGACATCAACAAACGGGAAAATCCATTATATGAACAGTTTGACCGAGTCTGCGGTTTGATGAAAAAATATGATGCGGTTCTCTCCCTGGGCAACGGGATCAGGGCCGGGGCCATCCACGACAGCCATGACCGGGCCCAGATGGCGGAAATGATCATCAACTGTGAAATGGCTGAAATCGGCCGGGGCCTGGGTTGCCAGACCATGGTGGAAGGTCCGGGCCATGTGCCCCTGGACGAGATAGAAGCCAATATCCTGATTGAAAAACGCATGTCCGGCAACGCTCCCTATTATGTTCTCGGCCCCATTCCCTGTGATACCGGGGCCGGTTACGACCATATTACCGCCGCCATCGGGGCCGCAAGCTCAGCCCGGTTCGGGGCGGATCTGATCTGCTATATCACCCCGGCCGAACATTTGGCCCTTCCAGATGTCAAAGATGTCCGGGAAGGCGTTCGGGCCACCCGGCTGGCTGCCCGCATCGGGGATATTGCCAAATATCCGGAGAGACGGGAAAATGAAAAACAGGCAGCCCTGGCCCGGCGGGATATGCGCTGGGAAGACCTTGAACAGTTCCTGTTGTTCCCGGACATTGCAAAAAATACAAGACAGGAAAGAAGGCCTCTCCAGAAAGAAACCTGCACCATGTGCGGAGATTTCTGCGCCATGAAAAAAGGCATGGAGATATTTGAAACCGATATTACAGACAAGAGGGTATCCTTATGAGATTACTGAATCAGACCATAGCCTCCATTAAACCAACATTGAATGAAGACGCATTCCATGCGGCAAAGGAACGCCTGGCCAACCAGGCCAAACCCGCCGGGAGCCTGGGAGTTATGGAGGATATCTCCGCCCGGCTGGCCGCCATCAAGGGCGCCATTGATGTGAAACTGTCCAACAAACGGATCGTGACCTGTGCCGGGGATCACGGGGTGACCGAAGAAGGCGTGAGCCTTTTTCCCTCCGAAGTGACACCCCAGATGGTGTATAATTTTGCCCGTAACGGGGCCTCGGTGAATGTCATTGCCAAACATGCCGGAGCCCTTGTAAAGGCGGCTGATATCGGCGTTAATTTTGACTTTGAACCGGACCTGCCCATCTTCCATAAAAAGGTCAGGTACGGGACCGCCAATTTTACCAGGGAACCGGCCATGTCCAGAGAAGAGGCCATTTTATCCATTGAAGCCGGGATAAACATCGTGAATGAACTGGAGGCCGAGGCAAGAGTGGATATCCTGGGAACAGGAGACATGGGCATCGGCAATACCACCCCGTCTTCAGCCATCATTGCCGCCTTTTCCGGTATTGCAGTGGAAAAACTCACCGGCCGGGGCACCGGCATCGATGACCGCATGCTGGAAAACAAGATTGCCGTGATCAAAAAAGGCCTCAGCCTTCACAGGCCCGACCCTTCCGACCCCATTGACGTCTTGTCCAAGGTTGGCGGGCTTGAAATCGGAGCCCTTGCCGGTCTGGTGCTGGGAGCAGCGGCCCGGGGCATCCCGGTGGTCTGCGACGGCCTCATCTCCACGGCCGGGGCTCTGATTGCCTGCGAACTCTGCCCGGCAGCCAAAAACTACCTGTTTGCCGGCCACAAATCCGTTGAAATCGGCCATGCCTTCATGCATGAACGGCTGGGGCTTGAACCCCTGATTGATCTGAAATTCAGGCTGGGGGAAGGGACCGGGGCTGCGGTCTGCATGGAACTCCTGGATTTGGCCACCCGGATACTGGCCGATATCAAGACCTTTGAAGAAGTGGGCATCAGAAACGCACAATAGGATGGATACGCTGCCGGGTCATTTGTCCTGACCCGGCAGTATTTTATAAATTGCCTTTGAGCCCGATGTCCGCCGCCACGGGCTGCATGCCCCGGATGACTTCCGTCATCAGTTCCGGCAGCTCCATACCGAGAAATTCAGCCCCTTTTTTGATGATCTCCCGGTCCACCCCTGCGGCAAAGCTCTTGTCCTTGAATTTGCCTTTCACGGATTTGGCAGTGATATCCAGGATGCTTTTGGAGGGCCGGACAAGGGCTGCACTGGCCACAAGGCCGGTGAGCTCATCAATGGCATAAAGGGTTTTTTCAAGGTTGCTCTCCGGCTTCACATCGGTACAGATGCCCCATCCATGGCTGATGACGGCCCGGATATAGTCCTCGGGCCAGTTGTGTTCCCTGAACAGGTCCACGCATTTTTTGCAATGCGCTTCCGGATACAGGTCATAGTCCAGGTCATGGACCAGGCCGATGACCCGCCATTTTTCCTCGTCCTCGCCAAACCGTTTCGCAAAATGGGCCATCACCGCCTCAACGGCAAGGGCATGACGGATGAGGCTGTCCTTGCGGGTATATTTTTTGAGCAGCAGAAACGCATCCGCTCGTTTGGGGATATATGAATTCATGGTGCTTCCTTTATCCTATTGCATTTTCAGGTCAACATGGCTAAGATCTCCCTTATCTTTTAAACGGGTACAAGTCAATGGTTATGATGCCGGACAGATTCAACCGTCTTTTTTTCATCCTCACCCTCACGGGCATCCTTCCCTACGGGCTGGCCTGCAGGAATGCCCTTGCAAAGGCCGACTGGCTCGGAGTTTTCATATATACCGGTGTTTATCTCTGGATCTGCGCTTCGGCATTTCTGATCTCAGCCCTGTACCGGAACATGACGGAAAATATTTCAAAACAAAGGGCCCTTGAGGAAAAACTCATTCAGGCGGAGAAATTCAAAGCCCTATGCCTCCTGGCCGACAGCACGGCCCATGATCTGAACAATATCCTGTCCGGGCTTGCCACCTACCCCGAAGTTCTGATGATGGACCCGGGTCTTGATCCCCGGCTCCGGCAGGGGCTGTCCCTGATCAAGGATTCCGGCCGGAAAGCGGCGGCCGTTGTGAGCGATCTCCTGACCATTTCCAGGGGAGGGGGCATGGAAATGGAAACCCTCCATATCAATTCCGTCCTGGAGCGCTATCTGTGTTCCCGGGATTTCGAAAAAATTAAAGCCGCGCATAAGGACGTGGACATCGAATTCTCTGCCGAACCCGAACTCCTGCCGGTTAAAGGCGCCTATCTCCACATTGAAAAAATCATCATGAACCTGGTCTTGAATGCCGTGGAAAATGTATCGGGAACAAAGGACGGCCGGGTCATGGTCACCGCGGCCAACCGCTTTATTGATCCTTCCATGCCGGGCCATGAAGACATGATCCGGGGGGAATATGCCTTATTAACCGTGGCCGATAACGGGCCCGCCATGGATGAAAAAAAATTTACAAAAATCTTTGAGCCTTTTTTCACCACCCGGGAATTGGGCAGAAGCGGCACCGGTCTCGGCCTTACCCTTGTCCGGCATGTGGTTCAGGATCACCAGGGATTCATCAAGGCCTCTTCAAATGCCGACGGAACCCGGTTTGATCTTTTTTTCCCGGCCGGGGGATATTCCGAGTCAGACGATGTGCCGACGGCCCAGGATTGTGCCGGAAGCTTTGTTAAAAAACCTTGTACCCTTCCGAACATGGGGATTGCAGCAAAAGAGGAGCTGGAAAACGAGTGGAAATTCTAAAAACAAAAGCCGATATGCAGGCCTGGTCAAAAAACAAGAAAAAACAATCCCGAACCCTTTGTTTTGTACCCACCATGGGCTATCTTCACCAGGGCCATGTGTCTCTCATGGAAAAAGGCAGGCCCCTGTGTGACGAACTGGTCTTAAGTATCTTTGTCAACCCCACCCAGTTCGGACCCAACGAGGATCTGAGTTCCTACCCGTCCAATATTGAAAACGATCTTTTGCTTGCGGAGAAAGCCGGGGTCACGGCCGTGTTCCTGCCCCATAAAAAAGAGATATACCCTGAACATTTTCAGACGGAAATCAAACTTCAATCCCTGCCCCGGCATTTATGCGGAAAATTCCGGCCTGTCCATTTTGCCGGGGTTGCCGTCGTTGTCACCAAGCTCTTCAATATTGTCATGCCGGATATGGCCATATTCGGCATGAAGGACTATCAGCAGCTCCAGATCATCCGGCAATTGGTTCTGGACCTGGATTTTGATATCCGGATCCTGGCCGGAGACATCATCCGGGAAAAAGACGGTCTGGCCATGAGTTCCCGGAACGCCTATCTTTCGGAAGCCCAGAGGGCGTCGGCCCTGAGCCTGTCCAGGTCATTGGACCTGGCCCGGGAACTTGTCGCCGGGGGAGAGAAAAACAGCGCCATCCTCCGGAGCAAAATAGAAACCCTGATTCATTCTTTTCCGGAAACAGTGGTGGAATATATTTCCTTTTGCCTGCCGGAAACCCTGGAGGAGATTGAGGTTATTGAAAAAGAGGTGCTGCTGGCCCTGGCGGTGAAGGTGGGAAAAACAAGGTTGATCGACAATGTTCTGATTAATCCCGGACGATGATCACCCGGCATTCATTTAAAAAAGCATGGCGTTCCGTTGTTTTTTCCAGGACAAGGTAGTCCGACATGCTGATCACAAGGGTGGCATTTTTACTGCCTTCTTTTCTCAGGCCTTTTAGGACCATGGGGTTGTCCCCGATTCTTTTGTCCCGGATCGCCTGATCCAGGTTACAGACATATTTACAGATTCCGTTTTGAACTGCAAATTCCCTGGAGATAAAAACCGAGGAATAGACCTCATGGCCCTGTTCACTGACAATGATGGGGTCAAGGACAGGTTCGATGCCAAGCCCCCTTGCATCAATCACCAGACCTGAATAAGGGCTTTTTCCGATGACCGGAAGGCTTTTCGGATTAATTTCAGGATTAATTTTGGGGATCTGCCGGATTTCTTCAGGCAATACCAATTGCAAAAATCCGCCAAACAGGCTTGTTTCCAGTGTTATTTCAACGGCAAGGGCAGAGGTGTAAATTTGTTTTGAAACCGTGGCCTCCCTGGCCGTTTTTTCCAACCCGGCCAGGATGACAAAGCTTTTTGATGCATAGTCGTTCACCGTCAATTCATTATTGATTTTGATCTGTTTCAGGGTCTCCAGGATGTTTTTCACGGCTTCGGCCCTGGCATACAAGGAAACCAATCCTTTTGACGCCGGGCTCTGATCTGCCGGAGAGGCTTTTCCGGAAGCTGTGATCATTCCCGTGGTCCAGTTGACGGTTCCGGTTTCAAATTTTGTGATGCAGTCGCCGTTGGAAGGCATTTCCGGATCGGCCAGGCCGTCGGGGGGAAGGCTAACCATATATACGAGGATAAAAACGGCGAGAAGCCGGAATCTTTTCATGGGGATGGAATTTTTTATGGCCACCTTCTATTTTCTCAGATGGTTTTCTTCGATAAAATCGGCAAGCCCTCCGATGTCCTCAAGTCCGAACACCGGCACATCGGGCCGAAAAGCAGAATCAGTAACAAAGGCGATGAGGGTGTCATCCTGCATGGACAAGGGTTCTTTGTGCCCGCTGTTCATTCTGAAAATTTCTATTTTGGGAAGCTTCTGGCCCTTAAACCCTTCGGCCAGAATAATATCCACCCCGGAAAGATAGGTCTGCATCTTCTCGATATAGCTTGTCCGGTCATCCTTGAGCATGGCAATCTTGTCGTCGGTAATCACCAGAACGGAATGGGCGCCGGCTTTTTTATGACGCCAACTGTCCTTGCCCTCTGTGTCCATGTCAAATCCGTGATGGGCATGCTTGACGGTTCCGATGCGATACCCGCGCCGGGTCAGCTCTGCGATCAGTTTTTCCAGAAGGGTTGTCTTGCCGGAATCGGATTTTCCCACAATGGTGATAATGTCTGTCTGTCTATCGGGCATTTCAATCCTTATGCCCGTTTATTTCATCCCTCAGCCGGCCGGCGCATTTAAAGGTGACCACCCGTCTTTTTCCCAGCATCATGTCTTTGCCGGTGGCCGGGTTTCTTCCTTTGCGGGGTGATTTTTCATTGACCTGGAATTTGCCGAAACCTGAAATCATGATGTCCTCTCCGGCGGTCAAAGTTTCTTTGATGATTTCAAGCATGGTTTCAATAATGTCTTTGGCCTGGGAGGGGGTATAATTATTTTCCCCGGCTATTTTTTCAATGATGGTTGTTTTTGTAAAGGCCACTGTTCTTTGTTTCCTATATTAACTGTTTAAAATTAAACAAGATATTTACTTTGGTTCTCGGGCAATGTCAAGGCCTAAAAAACAGGGCCCTATTATTTTATGGGTCTGCCGGGGCCGTTCTTGTTCATCAAAGCCGGTCCTGTTTTTTTTATTGCATAACCCAAAAAAGGAGGGTATTAATTTTATCAAATTTTTTTATACAAATAAGAGGGATACTGCAAAAATATATTTAAATTATGATGAAAACCAATAAAAATATTGCATTGATCGGCATGCCGGCCGCCGGAAAGAGCAGTATCGGACGTCTCCTGGCTGAAAAACTGGATTTTGAATTCATTGACTCGGATGATCTGATCCAATCCGGAGAAGGCCGGACCCTTGCCGAGATTATTGGCGACAAGGGTCTTGCCCGTTTTTTAGAGATTGAGGAAAAACATATCATCGGCATCACGCCCGAACGCCATGTCATTGCCACTGGCGGAAGCGCC
>JAABTB010000089.1 GCA_011390085.1 Desulfobacula sp. | reverse complement strand
AAAGCTTTCCCTGCCCTGCCAGCGTTGCCATGAAGGGGTAGGAGGCAACCCCAACAGCCTGGCCGAAGAGACCCACGAGGATGAACATTATTCTGAGGGCATAGTTCATGGCTGCGATACTGCCTTCGTTTAACCAGGACCCGAAAAATTTCAGGAGAATTTCCGTGGAAAAGGTCATGGTCAATCCCAGCATCAGGGGCAGGGTCAGTTTGATATAGCGGATGAGGTCCGGATGATTAAAGCCAAGAATTAAAGAATACCGGATACCTATCTTTTTTGTTCCCAGGAGCTGGATGGCAAAATTCCCCAGGAAGGCGCCGGCCAGAACTCCCCAGGCAAACCCTTCCATACCCATGGCCGGGGCAAGGAAAAGACCGCAGAGAATGATGGATAAATTATAAATGAGAGGGGCAAGGGCAGGGATGAAAAATTTTTCATGGGCAAATTGAATGGCCATGAGCAGACCGCCGCAAAAAAAGAAAAACTGGGCCGGAATGATGATTCTGGTCATCTTTACCGCCAGGGCAAAGGTCTGGGGATCTTTAATTCCGGGTGCAAAGGCGTGGACAAAGGGGCCGGTCCAGATCATGGTAATCAGGATAAAACACAACAGAAGCGATCCAAAGCTGTTCAAAATGATCGAAAACACCCGGTAGCCTTCCTCTTTTCTGCCCGAGGAGAGATAATGGGAGAAAATCGGGATAAAGGTAATGGAAAGAAAGCCGCTGGCCACGATATGGTTCAGGATTTCAGGAATGATAAAGGAGATTTGATAGGCATCCACCCCTGCTTTTACCCCTCCG
>JAABTB010000088.1 GCA_011390085.1 Desulfobacula sp. | reverse complement strand
GCCGATGACACGGCTGGCAAATACCGAGGCCATCATGATAAAGGAGGCCAGGCCGATTTTTTTCAATATGGTGTGATGTGTGGTCATTCTAATGGATAGGATTTATCACAGCAGGGTGGCAAATAAAAGCCTTGAGGGGGGAAATTATTTGACTTCAAGATTCCTGTCGGAATATAGTAAATTTAAAAAAGCCTAAACAAGGAAACGGGGAAAAAGAAAATGCTCACCAAATCAGGTATTCTAATTCTAACAGCAGGTTTTTTCGTAGCGGTTTTCAGCAGCATTTCACGATTCATGGAAAGTCAAAATGTATGGGTGGATCTGACGATTTCAACACTTTTAGGAGACGATGCCTCAAATTCCCTCATCAATTTTTTGGATGTGGATATGTTACAAGATCTGCTTTACTATTTGATCGTTGATCTTCCGCTTGCCTTTTTTTTAATCGGGCTGGGTGGTATTCTTCTGATTTTCTCCCTGTTTTTTAAAAATTATTAATCCGAATGCCCGGCCTAGATTTTGAAAATATCCCGGACGATGAGGTTTCCCGCACCCGGAAGAGCCTGATGCTGGAACTCCGCGCCCATGCTGAGGCCGAGGCCCAATTAAGGGAGAGCGAAGAAAAATATCGGAATCTGGTCTCTTCTTTACCTGAAGGCATATTCATCGTCCGGGGGAAAAAAATCGTATTTGTCAATCCGGGCATGGAACGGTTGACCGGATACGATTTCCATGAATTGCTGGGAAAAGATACCGACCTTTTCTTTTTAACCGACCACGCTTGTGATTCAGACGGGGACGCCAGGCCCGTGGAATTTGTTCTGCACCGGGATGGGCAAAAGGTTTTTGTTGAAAAAAGTTTTGTGAAAATTGTTTATGATTCAGCCCCGGCCCTTTTATTCTGTGTCCGGGACATTACGGAAAAATTGATGGCCACACTTGAAAAAAACAGGTTGCAAAAAGAACTTGAACAATCAAAAAAAATGGAAGCATTCGGCATTCTTGCAGGCGGTGTAGCCCATGATCTCAATAATGTCCTGTCCGGCCTGTCATCCATCCCTGATATTGTTTTAATGGATCTGCCAAAGGGCAGCCACCTGATTGAGCCGGTCAAACTGATCAAGGATTCGGGCCGCAGGGCATTGGCCATTGTGGACGAACTGTTAACCCTGGCCAGGGGATCGGCTATAGTCCGGGAACCGGTTCAATTCAACGACCTGATCGAGGAATATCTCAATTCCCTTGAATTTACAGGATTAAAAAAGAATTACCCCAATGTGGAAATCGTCAAACATTATGGTTCTGATCTGCCGCTCATCACGGCTTCAAAAATCCATATGCAGAAAATCATCATGAATCTGGTTTCCAATGCCGTGGAAGCCCTGGGAGAAAAACCGGGAAAAATTGTTCTGGAAACAGGGCCGGCCCAATTCCACCGGCAGCGCATCAAAGGATATGAAATCATCGAAAACGGCCGTTTTTTAAGGTTTACGGTCATGGACACCGGCTATGGGATTTCTAAAGAAGACAGGAACCACATTTTTGAACCCTTTTATTCGAAAAAAATTCTTGGACGCTCCGGGACCGGACTCGGTTTAAGTATTGTCTGGAATGTGGTCCATGATCACAAAGGCTATATTCATGTGGGCTGCTCTAAGGGCCGGACCTTTTTTACCCTGTATTTTCCCTTGCCGGATCAAAGGGATATGGAGGAGGTTAAGGTCGATCCCATTTTTACGGGCACATTTTCCGATTATTCCGGAAACCATGAGACCGTTCTGGTGGTGGAGGATTTGCCGTCCCAGCAGAAAATCGCGGCTAATATGCTGAGACGGCTGGGCTATACCGTTGATGTGGTCTCTACGGGTGAAGAGGCCGTCTCCTATGCCGGGTCCCATAAAATTGATCTTGTGGTTCTGGATATGAATCTGTCCGTTGGTTTAAACGGGTGGGAAACCTATGAACAATTGTTATTGATTGATCCCAAAATAAAAGCGATAATCACAAGCGGTCAAACCATGGGCCGGGATATTGAAAAAGCAAAGTCTCTGGGCGCCGGTGATTTCATCAAAAAACCCTATTCGCTTCAGGATCTCGGGCTTGCCATACAAAAAGAATTAAGAAACAAGGGGGAAAACTCATGAAAAGATCAGTCCTATACAAGCCGTTATCCCGGCGACAGTTTTTAAAATATTCCATGACAGTGTCTGCCGGCCTTGGCGGAGCCGGTTTGCTGGCCGGATGCGCCATTGATCCGGTCACGGGAAAAAATCAGCTCATGATGGTTTCCGAGCCACAGGAAATCGCCATCGATAAGCAGCAGTCTCCTTTCCAGATTTCTTCAGACTACGGCATCAGCCAGGATGACAGGCTCAATCAATATGTTTCCACCGTGGGCAAAGGATTGCTCGGCAATGTTCACCGGCCCCAGATGCCCTATTCCTTCAAATGCGTGAACGCAACCTATATCAATGCCTATGCCTTTCCCGGAGGGTCCATTGCAGTAACGCGGGGGATTCTTCTGAAGCTGGACAATGAGGCCGAACTGGCGTCTCTTCTGGGCCATGAACTGGGCCATGTCAATGCCCGGCATACGGCGGAACAGGTTTCCAAGGGCCAGATTTCCTCTCTTCTCATCGGCGGGTTGTCCATTGCGGCAGGCACCCAGGGATCGGCCTTCGGTGACCTGACCCAGCAATTGGGTGCCCTCAGCCAGGGACTTTTTCTGTCCAAATACAGCCGGGACAATGAAAGGGAGGCCGATGCCCTGGGCAATGAATATATGGTCAAAGCCGGATATCCTTCCAAAGGCTTTGTGGGGCTCATGGAAATGCTGGATTCCCTGAACAGGGAAAAGCCCAATTCCGCCGCCATGCTGTTTTCCACCCATCCCATGAGTTCGGAACGGCTGGACGCCGCAAGACAGAGGGAGGTCGGCCAATATCTGCATTCAAAGGAATTTGCATTGAACCGTGACCGGTATATGGACAATACCGCCTCCTTAAGAAATAAAAAAGAAGCGATTGAGCTTTTGCAGGAAGGAGAAAAATTCATGGCGTCCAAGAACTATGACAAGGCCGAGACTGCCTTTAAACAATCCATCCAAAAGTCAAAGGCGGATTATACCGCCCATGTGGTCATGGCAAAATGCCTGCTCATCCGGAAAAAATTCCCCGAGGCCCTGTCCTATGCCGAAACCGCCAAAACCTTATACCCGTCCGAATCCCAGGGACATTATGTTTCAGGGATCGCCAATATTGAACAAAAAAAATTCTCAGCCGCCTATACGGATTTTACCCGGTCTGAGGAAATCCTGCCGGGTAATCCCCAGATGGCTTTTTTCCGGGGCTATTGCCTGGATAACAACGGAGACAGGGAACCGGCCGCAAACCAATATATGAGATATCTGAAAATGATCAATTACCAGCAGAATAAATATTCCCAATATGCCTATACCCGGCTGAAACAATGGGGTTATGCCAAATAAGCGATGAAATTTCAAAGCCTTGGACAATGCATCTCTTTTCTTGAGAACGAAAAAGAATTGATAAAGATCAGGGAGCCGGTGGATCCCTATCTTGAAATGGCTGAAATCACCCGCCAGGCTTTTGAAGCAAAGGGCCCGGCCCTGTTGTTTTTAAACGTCCGGAACAGCAGCTTTCCGGCGGTTTCAAATCTCTTCGGCACCTATGAACGGACTCTCAAGATTTTTGAGCCGGAGCTTCAATCGGTGAAAGCCCTGGTGGATTTGAGGTCTGATCCGGGGCTGTGTTTCAGGCAACCTAAAAAAATCTTATCCGCTCTTTCTTCATTGGGTCATGCCCTTCCCGTGAAAAGCCCTCACCCCAAAGTCATGGAGAATACCTGCGGGATTCAGGACCTTCCCATGATTCAATGCCGGCCCGGGGACGGGGGGGCCTTTATCCTGCTTCCCCAGGTATTTTCCAGGGACCCGGATCATGATTCAATCTTACGCTCCAATCTGGGCATGTACCGGGTCCAGATTTCCGGCAATGATTATCTGCCCGGCCGGGAAATCGGGCTTCATTATCAATTACACCGGGGAATCGGCGAACATCATAAGAAAGCCCTGGAAAATCATGAGGCCTTAAAGGTCAGCATCTTTATAGGCGGTCCGCCGGCCCATACCCTTGCTGCGATCATGCCGCTTCCCGAAGGAATTCCCGAGATCGCCTTTGCCGGGGCCCTGGCCGGCAGAAATTTCAGGTATGGCGTTCTTCATCAGCATATTCTTTCCAGCGATGCCGATTTCTGCATCACGGGGATCGTTGTCCCGGGAAAAACAAAAAGGGAAGGGCCCTTTGGAGATCATCTGGGCTATTATTCCCAGGTCCATGACTACCCCTATATCAAGGTCACCTCCGTCCATCACAAAAAAAATGCCGTCTTCCCCTTTACCGTTGTGGGCAGGCCACCCCAGGAAGATTCGAATTTCGGAAGACTGATACATGAGATCACGGGCTCCGCCATAAAGGCCGAGATTCCGGGGGTGACTGCGGTCAATGCCGTGGACGAGGCCGGGGTCCATCCCCTTTTATTGGTGAAAGCCCATGAGCGGTATCTGCCTTATGAGAACCGGCGTCCCCGTGAGCTGTTGACCCATGCGGCCCGGGTGCTGGGCACGGGCCAGCTCTCCCTTGCAAAATATCTGTTGATCTGCGCCCATGAAGACAATCCGTCTCTTAATGTCAATGATCCCGAGGCTTTTTTAATCCATATGCTGGAGAGGCTTGATTTTTCCTCAGACCTTCATTTTCTCACGGAAACCTCCATGGATACCCTTGACTATTCGACGCAAAATATCAACCAGGGCTCCAAACTCATCATGGCAGCGGCCGGAGAAAAAAGGCGCCACCTGAGCTTTGAATTTCCGCCAGGCTTTTCTCTTCCCCATGAATTCGCGGAACCCAGGCTTGTTGCTCCGGGCATGGCCCTTGTCCGGGGCCCGGTCTTTAAAACCTATGCCAAAGGAAAAATTGAAATCAATCGGTTGAAAGCGCATTTACTGGGAAAAGCCGGACTCGCATCCATCCCCCTGTTTGTGGTGGTGGATGACACGGGCTTTGCCGGGGACTCGTTTTCAAATTTTTTATGGGTGACCTTTCTAAGATCAAACCCATCCCATGACGTCTACGGGGTGGATGAAAAAATAAAGTTCAAGCATTGGGGGTGCCGGGAGCCCCTCATCATCGATGCCAGGATTAAACCCTTCCATGCAGGGGTTCTGGAGCGGGACCCAAAGGTTGAAGCAAGGGTCAGGGAAATGGGGAAAAAGGGCGGTCCGCTTTTTGGAATTATCTAAACGGAGGAGATATGGGCATCAGACCAATATTTTTAAAAAGAATCCTCGGGATTTCAGGAGCTGTTATCGTTTTATACGCATTGGTCGGCTTTTTTCTTGTTCCTGTCCTGGGAAAGAATATCATTCGGGAAAAATTGGCAGAGGCCCTGAACCGGGAGGTTACCCTTGAACGAATGACGGTTAATCCCTTTTCCCTGACCGCGGGAATGGAGGGCCTGAAAATCATGGATAAAGACAAGGGCGTTTTTGTATCTGCAAATAAAATTTTCATTAACCTGAGTGCTGTTTCCTTATTTATCCTGACCCCGTCCGTTTCAGAACTCTCCCTTGAAAAGCCCTATATTAAGATCGTCCAAAATGCGGATGGATCCTTTAATTTTTCAGACCTGATAAAAAAAGACGATCCCCAGGCCGGGGAAGACCAAACCAAGGATGAGGATAAAAAAGGAATATTCGAATTTGTATTAAAGAATGTTCAAATCGCTGGGGGTGAAATTGATTTTGAAGACAAAAAAGCAAACGTCACTCATCAAATAAAGGATTTTTCTTTCCTTTTACCGCTGCTCAGCAGCAGACAAAAAGACATCGCTCATTCGGCAAATAGTGATATCCAATTTGTTTTTAATGGGGCAAAAGGCGGCATCCAACTTGATTCCACTCCTTTTGCCGATGATTTCACAACCAGGGCGGTTCTTAAGATTTCAGATGTGAATGTGACGCATTATCTGGCCTATCTGCCCCTGCCTGAAAATCTTCGGCTGACCAGTTTTGACCTGGGTCTGGACCTCCATGCAGAGATCACCCGGAAAGATTCAAAGCCGGCCCTTGTGATAGGCGGTAAGGTCGATGCAGCCAATGTTGCCGTCATCGGAAATGGGGATGAACCAATACTAAATTTTCCCTCTCTGTCCATAGATATCTCAGATTCGGATATTCTTTCAGGCCAATTGAATATGTCAAAGGTTCTGCTCTCCTCACCAAAATTGAATCTTGAGCGGGATAAAAACAGCGGCCTGACTCTTTTGGCCTATATCCCCAAACCTTCTCCGGCTGAAGAGAATAAAAAAGGAATGCCCTTTGTTTTTTCCCTGGATGACCTTGAGATTAAAGAGGCGGTTATTACCTTTAAAGATCCGACCAACGAGACCCCCTTTGAAACCACCCTTTCTCCTTTAAACTTGACCGTTACCCGGTTAAAATCAGGGGAGGCCATGTCCGGAGAATTCCAGGTGAATTTTACCAGCCTTTCCGGTGAAATCTTTGATTCCAAGGGAGAGTTTCAGACCGGACCGGTCAAGGCCAAAGGCAGCCTCAGTCTCGGCAATCTTTTGATCAGCCGGTATGCCCCCTATTATGAGAACCTCGTCAATTTTGACATCCGGGACGGGGCCTTGAATCTTGCCCTCGACTTTGACATGTCAAAGGATGAAAACCGGATGATGATCACCAACCGGGAAATTTCGATTCAGTCTCTGAGTGTGATGGACCGCAAAGCCAAAGACGAGATGATCCATATCCCGGAATTCAAAATAACGGGATCAACCCTTGATATGGAAAACCGAACCCTGGACACCGGCGCCATTAGCGCCCAAAATGGGAAAATCCTGATCAAAAGGGACGAGCAGGGCCGGATCAATCTTGCCGAAGTATTTTCAGCGGATGGGGAAACCCAAAAAACAGTCCCAAACGGCAAGACAGGCAAGCCGCCAGATAAGCCGGATAAGCCGGATACGCTGGAACCTCAACCGGATTCTTCGTGGTCCGTTACATTGAATACCTTTGATGCAACCGGGTTCGATATTTCCTTCAATGATCTGAGCCCTGCCGATGCCGTCCATATTGAACTCTCGGATATTTCCATGAAAGCGGAAGCCTTCCGGAATTCCGGTAAGGAAAAAGGAAAACTCAATACCCGTATGACCTGGGGCG
>JAABTB010000087.1 GCA_011390085.1 Desulfobacula sp. | reverse complement strand
CTTTGGCGACTGCATGATCGCCCGAACCCCACGGGGGATCTGCGCCTTGAAATTTGTCCGGGGCCATTCCATGAAGGCGCTGGAAGGTTTCCTGCGCTTGCAATGGCCCAGGGCCTCCCTGAAAAAGGATGACACGGGCATAAAACGCCTTGCCGGCCTGGTCTTTCCCTTTGACGATCAATGGGCATCAGCCCCGCTCCACCTGTATGTCAGGGGCACCAATTTCCAGATCAAGGTCTGGGAGGCTCTCACGAAAATACCCCTTGGAAGCACGGTGACCTATGAGGATATCGCCCGGCATATCGGCCTTCCCAAGGCCGCCAGGGCCGTGGGCACGGCCATCGGCAAAAACCCCATCCCCTTTCTCATTCCCTGCCACCGGGTGATCCGGAAAATGGGGGAATTCGGCAATTATGGAGAGGGCCCGGACCGGAAAAAAGCCTTGATCGGCTGGGAAGCAGCTAAAAAGAACCCGTTAACGGACATCCGGAGTAAGGTATGAGTTTTTATGATGACGGCAGACAGGTTTTAACCGGCCTTGAATCCTATTACAACGAGAGTGTCCAAAAAGAAAAAAAGGTCATCCGCCAGCAGGGTATCCGGGCCCTTCATCAAGAACTGGAGCTGGCAGCCCGTCTTAAAGCCGGGGACCTGACCGGGGAAAACCTGGACGCTTTCTTAAAGACCTATCTGGACAATACCACAAGGCTCCATCATCCGGGATTCCTGGCCCACCAGGTGGGGGTTCCCCATCCCACCGGGGCTTTGGGCTCCCTTATCGACGGGTTTACCAACAATGCCATGTCCATCTATGAAATGGGACCGGCCGCCGCTGCTATTGAATTTTTCATGGTCAATGTGCTTCTGGAAAAAATCGGCTGGGCCCCTATGCCGATGGAGATCGAAACCCGGCTGACCTATCCCCATGGGGCCGGGATATTGACCCATGGCGGGTCCCTGGCCAATCTGACGGCGCTGTTGGCGGCCAGAAACCGCCTGGATTCGACCATCCGGGAAAACGGTGCCCCGCCGGATCTGGTTCTTCTGGCCCCGGAAGCCTCCCATTATTCCATTGCCAAGGCTGCCGGGATCATCGGTATCGGAGAAAAAAAGGTCTGGCCCCTGGCATTGGACAGCCATGGCCGTATCCGGGTTTCAAAACTGGAGGCTTCATTTCAGGCTGCCGCAGACCAGGGCCGCCGGATTGTGGCCTTGGTGGCCAATGCCTGCGCCACCGGCACCGGGCTCTATGATCCCATTTGCGAGATCGGCGATTTCTGCAATGAAAAGGGGATATGGTTCCATGTGGACGGGGCTCACGGTGGGGCCGCACTTTTTTCCAGGACCCGGAAAAAGCTTCTTGACGGAATCCATAAGGCAGACTCCATGATCATCGATGCCCATAAAATGCTGAGAACCCCCACGGTGTGTGCGGCCTTGCTGGTCAAGGACGCCCCGGCCCTGGGCGAAAAAAATATCGAAGCTTATATTGATGGGGTCTACGGTCTTGCGCTGGAAGCCTTTGACTATATCAAAGCCCAGCCTGATTTTGAGGTACCTGTAAAACCGGAATCCAATATCCTGTGTTTTCGGCTGAAGGGGTCCGATGAAACCCAGATTCGGATCAGGGACCGCCTGATCGAAGAAGGGGCTTTTTACCTTTCCTCCACGGAATTGGGCGGGGTCCGGTATCTCAGAATTGTCATCATGAACCCGGAGACAACGATGGATCATCTCCGGGACCTCATCGCCGCCATCCGGAAAATAGCGGCCGAGTGACGGTTTCCTGCCTATGCGTGTTCTCAAATAGTTTTTGACTCAGGGCCGGTCCTGATGTATAGTGTGAGTCACGTTTTGCGTTCATGCGAATAGTTCCCCTATCTGATTATGGATTTCAGCGACACGGCTCCTAGTGTAACGGCTATTTTGTACTTTTTTTGCGCTTTCAAATTCTTTGCCAAGACCCGGAGGTTTTCATGATGAAAGAAACACCCCTGAAGGATCCTTCCTCTCAGGTATTTCTCCAGCGGGCAAGGGTGATGAATCTCATTCGACGCCTTGCCTTCATCTGCATTATCATTGCCCTTTTTTATTCCCTTGTGGCGGTTGTCTATTCCACAAAGGTCATCTACAAGGTGAAATTCAATTACGCCGTCATCCTTGAACAGCTCGGCGGGAAACGAAAGGCGGTAACGGAGGTGGGCTGGCATTTCCGGCTCCCGTTCTTTACCCGGCTGGAGAAAGTCGTTCCCCTGATGAATCAGAACCTGTATCTGGGAGGAGAGGCCGCTCCCATCAAAATTATTTCAAAGGAAAACGTGGCCCTCTGGACCTCGGCGTCCATGACCTTCAGGATAAAAGATCTGAATGTCTGGGGGATTGAAAACCTTTCCCCGGAACTGCTGCTTCAGGGGGATTATGACGGGATCGCCAAGGATACCCTACAGGCCCAGGAGGTCAATAAGCTCATCAGCGAAAGAGAAAAAATCAAGGAAATTATTTTCGAGGCTCTGAAAAACCGGCCCATCAACAAGGACGGCCCCACCATCGAGGTGAAATACGGCATTGAAATAGTCAGTTTTGTCCTTAATGAGACACGGTTCGGTGATAATCTTGTGGAGGCCACGGAAGAGAAAAAACGGCGCCAGTTGATCGCCGAGGCGGAAAATTATGCGGCAGACCAGGAGGCGGAACGGACGAGAAAGCTTTATAAAGCCTATCTTGACGGGATACAAGCCCTTCATCTGGCCCTGGGCGGTCCCGATGCAAAGGGTGTAAACCCGGCCTTGTTTGAATTCCTTTCCCAGCAGAAATGGGCCACGGCCTATGAGAAAAACGAATCCGGGCAAAAAACCTTTGTCCTCCATGGGACCGGATTATCGCCGGCCATCACCCTGCCCGATGAATCCGGTAGAGCGCCGGTTAAGGCGGTTGAGGCGAAAAAGGCCGGCGTTCAGGCAACCGAACCCGAACTTCCTTTGCAGCAGAAGAATTGACCAGGGGTAATCGAGCATGGCCAAACGAACCACCAAAGAAAAAATATATATAAAGCTTCCGGAAGCATCCATTCAGAAAACCGAAAGCCTTGTGGCCTCATGGAGTTACGACACCAAAGCCTTTGTCCGGTCCCGCCTGAATCAATACAGGCCTCCCCATCCCCTGATTTCATTTATCAAGGAAGCTTTTTTTTTCCTGTTTTTCATGCGAAGAAAAACAAGGAAAATGAATGTGCTGAACAATCCGGAAATCCTGATGGACTGGAAAAAACGGTTTTTATATTCAGGGGAAACCAATCCCGGTGCCTCCTGGAATATGATCATTGAAAAAGAGCTGACCAGGGCTGAATATCAATACATGATCGCCGTTCTGGACAAGGAGCTGACGGATTTGCATGTGCCCTTTGAGCTGCAGGAAACCTTTGACAAGATATACCGGGCCCATATCCGGAAAGAGCATATCGAAGACCCGGATGTTCCCAAGGCCCCCATTGTCCTCATTGAAGGCACCTCGGGCAGCGGCAAGAGCGCAACCGTAAGGGAGGCCCTTGAAACGGTCGTGTTCAGAAATGAAGTCATCCCCATGATTGACTGGAAAAAGAAAAAGGAAGAAATCCTGGCCAACCACAGCCTGTTCACCAGTCTTGAAGAGGTTGATCCTGAATTTGCCATGAAGATCGCCGGAAAACGGAAACAGTTTTTTTACAATCGTCTGGCCCGGATACCGGTGCTGAGGTTCATTTTCAAAAAGCGGATCATGAACAACCTGACCTATTTTGAGGAACGGGGGATCTCTGTTGATTCCTCCATTATCACGCCCAATGATTACCAGACGGCCCTGTCCGGGGAACCGGGAAATTATTTCAAGCGGGCCATGGGCCACCCCAAGGTCACCTCCATCCGCCACATCGAGGAAGCCCATTCCGCCTTTGGCAAATCCGAAACCAGCTATGGAAGCGGGGGAGCTGAAAAGCAGCAGAGAACCCTCATCGATACCTCCAATATTGTGCTGGATGAAATTATCGACGGAAGGCGGGACTGTTTTGTCATTGCCACCAGCGACCAGACCCATCGGTTTGATTCCGCTATCTACCGGAGGTTTGTGGAAAAGGGCCGCATCATTGATATTTCCAAATACTGGATGAATGCGGAAAACCTGAAAAAAATCATTTTCCTGGAAATCCGGCGGCACCAGATCCCGACCCTCTACACTGAGGAGTCCGAAGGCCTGGATAAGGCTGCGGAAAAAATTTATGCCATATTTAAGGAACGGAGCCTTAAAATCAGCCCGGCCTATGTCAGAAAACTCATTGAATCCATTATCCATATCCGGGGGGACTTTCTTCTGGAATTCCTGGAAAACAGCGTCCTGGTCAGGAGCGCCTTTCAACTGGTGGCCAAAAACGTATACGGAGAATTGTACGGCAAGGTGGTGGACCATATGGACCGGGCGGTTCAATGGGATGAGTATGTGGGCGGGATCAAGGACAAATTCTCGGAAATGGCCAATAATTGCTTCAGCTACGGCATCAGCGAGGATAAGGGGGTGGTGCTGACCGGCCCTCCCGGCAGCGGTAAAACCTTTCTGGTCCGGACCTGGCTGTCCTCCAATTTACGGGTTCACGATATTGCCACCAGCCCCTCGGCCCTTCAGGATCCTTCCAGCCCGGTCCACGGCGCCGTCTCCAACCTTGAAAAGGTCTATGATATCGCCAAGATGATCGCCCCCACCATCATCTTCTTTGACGAGGGAGATGCCCTGGCCCCGAAAAGAAGCGCCACCGGGGGCCAGCCTTCCGACGCATTGACCAATAAATTTTTGAATATCATTGACGGAGAAATCCCCCTGAACAAGGTCTTTACGGTCTTGACCACCAACCGCCTGGATATCCTGGACCCTGCCCTGATCCGCTCAAAGCGGTTGAAAACCCTTGAAATATCGGGGCATATGCGCCAAAAAGACATCTTTGACATTATCAAGAAACAATTTGAGACTCTTCCCCATAAACAGGAATTCGGAATTGAAAAAATCATTGAAACGGCCCAGGGCATCTGCAATACCCCGGCCGACTATACCGCTTTTACGGAAAAGGCCATTGCCCTTTGCAGCACGGAATATAAGGTGCTGCTGAAACTGCGGCGGCTCAAGACCTCTACCCCCCAGGAAAAATTCGATTTTATCAAACTGAATTTCAAAACCATCCTCGGGATCCTGGATGCGGTCAAGGCCCCACCCCTGATCAAATCCAAAATCAAGCATGATATTAAAAATTTTGTGGAGCACTATGATCAGATCCTTTCCAATGTGGACCATATCACCTCGGAACAGGATTATCCCATGGTGGAATCCCATCTGGAATCGGCCCGGCGGGAGATCTCCCAGAGCCCGGTGAGAAAGGGATCGGTCCAGCTCAATGAATTTCTGGAAACGGAACTGAGCAAGGAGCCCCAGGTGGGGTTCATCATCGGTGCCGGCGCCAATGATGTCACCGGCATGCTCCTGCCCATCGCCACCAGCCTCACCGGCCGGGTGGACGGATCGACCATTATTGTGACCGGCGCGGTTTCCTCGACGGCCTCCAATATGGCCCAGATGGACATGGCGGTCCAGATGACCAAACAGTCTGCCCAGGAAGCCCTGACCATGGTCAAAAACTATATCCAGGAGCTGGCCCCGGATTACAGTGTTCCCTGGATTTTCGGAGATTTTCTCCAGCGCTATACCCTGCACCACCAGCTCCTGTCCGCCTCCTATAATGTCGGCGGGCCTTCGGCAGGGTATGCCCTGGCCTTAAATACCCTTTCCGCCCTGCTCAGGATTCCCTTGTGCATTGATTTCGGCATCACGGGAGCCCCCTGGACCAAGGGGGTGAGAAAGGATGAGGTGGGCGGGTCCGTCATCATCGGCGGACACCGGAAAAAAACGGAAAAGGTTTTATTGTATCTTCGGCGCATGTATATGCCCCTCCAGAACTATAAAGACCTTGAACCTGAATTTCTCATGGGGTACTGGCAGCGGAAAAAAGATATCATTGCCGTCACCCATTTTGCCGATCTCATGCCTGAAGTCCTGTTTTTAGACGATGCGCATAACCGGCAACTGGAAGAATTGATCGACATGCGGATCAGACTCAAGAGCGAGAAATATTCTGCCGCCGAACGGACCCCCCTGCTCAAGGAAAATATCATCCAGACTAAAAAAGAGATGAGAAAACGGGCGGAAGATGAAATCGTCAAACGGGTGAACGCCATCCGGAAATATCTCATGGACCCAAAGCGGGAACTCTATATTTCCCATGAGCAGATTTTTAAGCAGTATATGGAATAAGGGGGCTCGTTTCCTATTGTTTTTCCCTTAAGGCCAGGGGTTTGGCCAGGATTTCGGACCAGACAACGGCCTGCCTTAATTTTCGCCGGGAATTCAGGGCATAGTTTTCAGGGCAATAGGGCCCCGGCTTTTCAATGGGGAGTTCTCTTTTCTTTTTGAAACCGGTTTGGACGCGGTTCATCATTTTTTGGGGCTCTGGGTCCTGATCTCCAGTCATCGACCTTTTTCCATGGACCGGCTTTTCTATATTAAGGCTCCCGGGGTCCGCTTTTTCATCTTCAGCCAGCCTTTCCCAGATGCCGTCCTTTTTTCCTGCCGCCTCTTTCTCGGTCATTGCCTGCTGTTCAAGATTTTTTACAAATTCCTGAACCTGTTCACCCATCCGTTCAAAAAGGGAGGCTTTTTTCTTTACCACGGGTCCGGACTTGGCAACAGATTTGTTTTTGGCCTGGAGCCTTTTTAAAACAACCGGAAGAATAAAAAAAACAATAATAATAAAAATGGATATGATTGAATCAAAATTCATGGGCCCACCCTTTATAAACAGCCGGTCTTAAATTCGGAGAAGACTATTTAAGACCGGCGCTGTTAATTTATTTTTCCGGTTCCCGCTCAGGGGTTGCGATCTGGTCCCTCATCCTTGTATCGGCAGTAATGTTCTGCATCTTATAATAGTCCATGATGCCTAAATTGCCGCTTCTGAAGGCTTCTGCCATGGCCAGGGGTACCTGGGCCTCGGCCTCCACGACCTTGGCCCGCATTTCCTGGACCCTTGCCTTCATTTCCTGTTCCTGGGCAAAGGCCATGGCCCGCTTTTCTTCGGCCTTGGCCTGGGCAATCTTTTTGTCTGCTTCGGCCCGGTCCGTTTCCAGTTCAGCCCCGATATTTTTGCCCACATCCACATCGGCAATATCAATGGAAAGGATTTCATAGGCGGTTCCGGCATCCAGGCCTTTTTTCAAAACGGTTTTGGATATCATATCCGGGTTCTCAAGCACGGCTTTGTGGTTCAAGGCAGAACCGATGGTGGTGACAATGCCTTCCCCCACCCTTGCCAGAATGGTTTCTTCCCCGGCTCCGCCTACCAGGCGGTCAATATTGGCCCGCACCGTGACTCTGGAAATGGCCTTGAGCTGGATACCGTCCTTGGCCATGGCAGCCACCAGAGGGGTTTCTATGACCTTTGGGTTGACGGACATTCTGACGGCTTCAAGGACATCCCTTCCGGCCAGGTCAATGGCCACGGCCCGGTTAAACCCCAGGTCGATATTGGCCTTGTCGGCTGCAATCAGGGCCTGGACCACCCGGCTGACATTACCGCCGGCCAGAAAATGGGACTCAAGGCTGTCCGTGGGAATCTCGATCCCGGCTTTCACGGCCATGATCTTGGATTCAACAATCAGCTTGGCCGGAACCTTTCTGAGCCTCATGAAAATAATATTGACCAACCCCACTTTTGCGCCGGACACCAGGGCCTGGAGCCACAGGGCAAGGTGTGAAAAAATAAAATAAAACAGAACAAAGCCGATGATCCCGGCAATAATCAACAAAATAAGCATTAGATCCATGGGTTTTTTCTCCTAGGTTTCAATTTTTTGAACAATAATCCGGTTCCCGCTGACCCCTGTAACCACAACCGGTGTATTTACCTCAATGTATTCGCCGTCCGTCACCACATCCAGGCGCTTCATATTGATTTCGGCCATGCCGGCCGGGCGAAGGTCCGTGACCGCTATTCCCTGCATGTGAAGATAGGTCTCAAGCTCCTTTGCCTGGGATACCACACCCTGT
>JAABTB010000086.1 GCA_011390085.1 Desulfobacula sp. | reverse complement strand
CTCCATGAATTCATCGGTTTTACCTGAATCATAGGCATTCTTTATGGCAATGAAAACAGAATCTGAATGAATGCCTTCTGCTTTTGTAAACAGGTCGTAGGCGCGTTTTACCCTGTCCCACCGGGTATCCCTGTCCATGGCCCAGTAGCGGCCGACAATACTTGCAATTTTCCCGATCCCGGACGTATCCAGGTAATCCTGGAGCTGCCGGATATAGGCAATGCCGCTGGTGGGGGAGGTGTCCCGGCCGTCCAGAATGGGATGGATAAACAGATGGTGGACATTGTTTTGTTTTGCCATGTCGATGAGGGCGAAAAGATGGGTGATATGGCTGTGAACGCCCCCGTCGGACAAGAGTCCCATCAAATGAAGGCTTTTGCCTGAAACCGAGACTTTTTTCATGATGTTTTTCAGGGCCGGGGTTTGAAAAAAGGATCGATCTTTGATGGCCTCATTGATTCGCACAAAATCCTGGAACACTTTTCTGCCGGCCCCGATATTCATGTGGCCGACTTCTGAATTTCCCATGGTGCCGTCGGGGAGACCGACTTCATTTCCCGAGCAGGCAAGCTTGCAGCTTGGAAAATCCTTGATCAAGGAATCCAGAAAAGGGGTATCGGCCAGGGCAACGGCGTTTCCTTTGAAGTCTTCCCGGATTCCCCACCCATCCAGAATCATCAGAATATGGACCGGCGTATCAGTTTTCATGGTCGTCGCCCTCCTCCGGTGATGTTTCAAATCCGGAAAGGTCTATCCGGGGTGCATCAGCCCACAATCCTTCGAGATTATAGTAGGATTTGATCCGGGATTCAAACACATGAACAATGACATTCCCGTAATCCAGCAAGGCCCATTCCCCTTCTTTGACACCTTCTGATCCGATAACATTGATTTTTTGCGCTTTCAGGGCGGTCAGCATATGTTCGGCAATGGAGGTGACCTGGCGCTGGGAGCCCGCTTCAATAATAATAAGAGCATCCGTATAGGAGGTAAGCGTTCTCACATCAAGAGCGATAATGGATTTCGCTTTTCTTTCAAAGGCGGGAATAAGGTATTTTTTAAGCTGATCAGCCAAAATCTTGGGTTTTGTCATTGATAAAGTTCCTTTTCATGAATGATTTTTAAAACACCTGCAGGGACAAGACCTTCTATGGATTTCCCATTTTTTACCCGTTCCCGGATCATGGTGGATGAAATGTCTATTCGGGGCACCCGGCATACATATATCGTTTGTTTTTTTTCGTGAAAAAAACGATTGTCCTGTTCGTTGAAAATGTATCCTTTTGATATGTGTTCGTCAATAAAAGAGACAAAGGTCTCATGGTTTTTAGACATCCCTCTCAACATGACGATGATGCTGACGGACTCAAAAATCCGGTCCTTTTGCCGCCAGGTGGAAATATCGAAAAAGGCATCGGACCCCATTAAAAGAAAGAGGTCTGCCTCATCTCCCAGGGTCTTTTTAAACTCCTCAATGGTGTCAATGGTAAAGGAAGGCCCTTTCCGGATCAATTCCTTGTCGGAAACGACAAATCCTTCCTGCCCTTTAAAACTTTGTTTTACCATTTCAAACCGGTCCTCGGCAGGGGCAAGGTCCGTGCCGGGTTTATGGGGTGGGGTGGCGGAAGGAATCAAAAATATTTTTTCAAGCCCGAAGGCTGTTTTGACATGCTCGATAATCCTGATATGACCATTGTGGAAAGGATTGAAAGTTCCTCCAAACAACCCTATTTTCATGGCTTACTCTTTATGAAGTTCAGAAGCTAAGAAAGAGACAAGGTCCTTCACCCCTTTCCCGGTTGCGGCAGACAGAGTCAGTATGGGGAAATTTTTTAAGGCAAGGGTGAACGCATCAATTTTTTCAAGGGTATCGGGCAGGTCGATCTTGTTGAGAACCACAATCTGCTTTTTTCTGACAAGGGTTTCACTGTATTTGGAGAGCTCGTTGTTGATTAACAGAAAGGATTTTAAGGGATCTTCCGTGTCAACGGCTGAAATGTCGATGAGATGAACAAGAATTCCGGTTCGTTCAATATGTTTTAAAAAGCTGATACCGAGACCAATGCCCTCATGGGCCCCTTCGATGAGTCCGGGGATGTCTGCCACGGCAAAGGGTTCCCCGAAGGAAGGCTCCACCATGCCGATGACCGGGGTCAGGGTGGTAAACGGATAGTCGGCAATTTTTGGCCGGGCAGAACTCATATGGCTGATCAGGGTTGATTTCCCGGCATTGGGAAGCCCGACAAGACCCACATCGGCCAGAAGTTTCAATTCCAGTTTCAGCTTGAATTCCATTCCGGGGATACCGGGTTGCGAGTGGCGGGGAGCCCGGTTGGTGGAAGATGCAAACCGCTTGTTGCCGCGGCCGCCCATGCCGCCCTGGGCCAGTACGTAATCCTCTTGGGTATCGGTCAGGTCAACAATGATGTCGCCCGTGTCTGCATGGGAAACGATGGTGCCGGCAGGAAGGAGGAGGATGCAGTCTTCACCGTTTTTGCCGTGTTTCTGCTTGCCCATTCCCGGTTGCCCGTTCCCGGCCTTGAGCAATCTGAGGCGGCGATAATCGTAGAGCGTTCGTTTGCTCTTATCGATTTTAAGGAGGATACTTCCCCCATCGCCGCCATCTCCACCATCAGGCCCGCCTCTTTCGATGAAGCGTTCCCGCCGGAAGCTGGAGCACCCGCGGCCGCCATCACCGGATCTGACAGTGATAATTGCTTCATCTACAAATTTCACGCTTCATAAACACTAACTTTTTTTCTGTCCCTGCCTTTTCGTTCAAAGGTCACAACACCGTCAATCAGGGCAAAAAGAGTATAGTCCCTACCCATACCGACATTGTTGCCGGGATGTAATTTTGTTCCAACCTGTCTTACCAGAATATTGCCTGCCGTCACGCGTTCTCCGCCGAATTTCTTGACGCCGCGCCGCTGGCCGTTTGAATCGCGGCCGTTTTTTGAACTGCCGGCTGCTTTTTTATGTGCCATGGGATCTCTCCTTATAAACTAAACTGCAATGGAATCTATTTTAATCTCAGTATAATGCTGCCGGTGGCCCTTCATTCTTCTATACCCTTTGCGGCGTTTATACTTAAAAATTATTTTTTTTCTGTCTTTGGCCTGTTCCAGAATATGTGCTTTGACGGAGGCATTTTCAATTTTCGGGTTTCCCATGGTGATGGTTTCACCGTCTGAAAACAAGAGAATGTCGTCAAATTCGACCTGAGAACCTTCGGTGCCATCCAGTTTTTCAACTTTCAGGGTCTGGTTTTCCTGGACCTTGTATTGTTTGCCTCCAGTTCTGATAACTGCGTACATTTTTAAACTCTCCTTATTATTTCAAGACCTTTCGCAATTTTAAAAACTCTGAATACTATACTGGTTCCCTTTCTTTGTCAAGATAAAGAATCACGGGAAAATCCTTTTTGCTTTTAAAAAACCGATCGGATTGATATGATAGGCCATTTTAACAGGGGAAAACTGCCGGGCATGAAGAGGGACACAGAAAAAAGGGAATATCGGAAGTATCGAAGATATGGTCGTTATATCTATAATATCTTGAATCTGCTGATGACGACCCTGGATTTTAAAATTCAAGGGGCTGAAAAAATAAATGATCATGATAATTATATATATGTTTTCTGGCATCAGAAGCTTTTTTTCCCTACTGTCGGATTTAAACACCTTAAAAATAAGGCCGCCCTAGTAAGCCCTTCCAAGGACGGGGAAATCCTTGCAACGGTTCTTGAAAAATATGGGTATGAAGCCATCCGGGGCTCCAGCAATGAACGGAATATCCAAAGCCTTATCCTAATGATCAAAAAATTAAAACAGGGGTACAATCTGGGTCTTGCGGCCGATGGACCCCAGGGCCCGATTTTCAGGACAAAGCCCGGGATCGTCTTTATGGCCATGAAGACCGGTAAAAAAATCATCCCCATTGGCGGCGCTTTTAAACATAAATATATATTCCAAAGGGCCTGGGACAAATTTCATTTTCCCTATCCCTTTACCAGCGCAGCCGTTGTTGTGGGTGATCCGTTGACGGTTCCTCCTGATGCAGATCTGAAAGCATATTCCCAAAGGATTGATCAGGAAATCAACAGGGTCGATGACAGGGCAGAGGCGCTCCTGAATTCACCGTCGGCCGGTTAAGCCTGCCTCCGGATTACTTTATGTACGGCAAATAAATATATCGCCTATGGGGTCGTACGCTGCCGGATGGGATGCCAGAAAAGAGTCCACCATATGGGTTTCTGCGCCTTCCAACAGGCGGATGATATAACATCTCAGGATCTTAAAAACATCCGTATCAGGATCAGATATCAGCTCTTCAAGGCGTCTTTCCTTGGCCCATGGACCCATCTTCAACAGAAATGCTTTTTCATTTTTAAGAAAGAAGCGCATCATTTCGACCTTGACCGGATTTTTCATCCGATAGGCTAATACCGCATCAAGGAAAAAGGAGACGGCAAATAATTTAGCCGCCAGACATTTATGGGGCTTGCACAGGTCCAGATGGCCCGTGATTTTTTTTTGATAGACGGTTTGGGTTTGGATCGGTAGTTCTTTAAACGAAGTCTTTGAAAGGAATTGTTTTTTTAAATGTCTCAAAACCGTTGGGCCAAGTTTCTTCCTTTGCAAACGGGCCTTTTCATCAAAAATGGAAAAATATTCCTTCAGACTTCTCATGCCGGGAGGGGTCAGTTCGTCGGAGCCGTTGTCAAGAATGAGGGATTCCACCTGGACATCTAATAGAACTGGGAGATGACCATGGTTCCGATGAAGATCATATCCTTCCAGGGGTTTGAAATAATCCACCGGAAGGGCGGTTCTTCCGGTTTTTTTAAGGGGGAAAAAGTCCGTTTTCCCGGTGATCGGGATTTTTTTGTGGCCTTGGGGATATAGGGCGCTTGTAAAGGCCGGAATAATGATAAAAGCGCCGTCTGGTGTAATTTCAGTCCCGTATCCGTCTGTTATGGACGGTTTGACGGTAACAAAGTCTTCATCCAGACCCGCTGGAATCAGGAGCTCATCGAGATCATGCTGTTTGCCGAAAGAAGAATTCAGACGTTCTTCGATAGCCTGAATGCGGGCCTTGTTTTTGGATGTGATGCTGACGGAAAGGTTGGAGCGGTTTTTGACCAGGCGGGTGAATAAGCATTCTTTTCCCCTGGGAACCTTGGTCAATATGCTGTATTCCAGCGAAATGGCATCCAATTGGTCAATGAGGTCGGCCACATCCTTCCCCCTGTCTTCCCAGTCAAGGGGGTCTGAGGCGCCGTAAAGGGAGATTTCGGGATTTGCCGCATCCTTTATCCGGTTTAAGATCCGGATCACGGCAGGATATGAAAAATGGGACCTGACACCGGGCAGGGCCCATTCATTGCAGCGCCGGCAAAAATTGCTGCACCCGGAGGTGAGCTGGAAGGTCATGGCGGTTTTGAAGATCAGATTCTCCTGGTCAGGGGTCAGGTCAAGCCGGGCTTTCCATTCTTCAAATTCCACATGGCGGATATTCCGGTGCATATTCCGGATGCGTCCGGTCAGAATGCCTTTGAGGCCTTTTTCGGTTTCCCGGAGACTTGCCGGCCCCTGGGAGATTAGAATCTTTCTGTATTTCCTGAGGGCGGTCTGTATCTGGCGGATGCATTTTTCGGTATTTTCGTTGAATTCCGGGTGCTCTGCTGCATACCCAAAGATCTGCCCATGAATAATGGCAGCCTCTTGAAAATTTTTCCGGTACAAGGCAGCCAGAAATTCATTTTTTTTCTGTTCAAAAAAGGAATCCAAGGTTTCAAAAATATTAAATGGCTTATCTTTCATCATACCGGGCAGGATCTGCAAAAAAAAGGGGAGTTTCATGGCAGAAACTCCCCCGAATAAACATCAGATTTTGGGTATCTTAGCCGCGCACTTCTTCTTTTACCTGGGTTGCCAGTTTATAGAGAATGGTCAGGACCAGGAAGCCTGTAGCGTAAACGGCCAGGGTGATCATGATCTCCGGTTTTGTCGGCGCATATTCCGTTACATGATGCAGGGGGGAGGGGACAAACCCTCCGGATATCATCCCAAGCCCCTTATCAATCCAGGCACCGAAAAAAATCATGGCGCAGGTAAAGGGTAACAGGGTCTTATTGTTTCTAAGCTGAGGGATGACAAGAAAAATTGCACCTGTAAACATCAGAATCAAACCGGTCCACATCCAGGGCACCAGGGCATTATATCCGTGGTATCCGAACAAAAGATACGTCAGATGGGCCTTGTGGCCTGGAATATTGGAGTAATAGACGGTAAAAACTTCACATAAAAAGAAAAACAGGTTGGCGATAATGGCCCAACAGACAATTTTGGCCAGAGTCTGCATGGCTTCCCAGCCCGGATCAAATTTGGTGAATTTTCTGATCAGATAACACAGGATAATCAGAAAGGCCGGTCCGGCTGCAAAGGCCGATGCCAGGAACCGTGGTGCCAGGATGGCGGTGAGCCAGTATCCGCGTCCGGGAAGACCGCAGTAAAGATAGGCGGTTACCGTATGGATACCGATGGCAAAGGGAATGGAAAGATAAATCAGGGGCTTTGTCCAGAAGGGCGGTTCCACCTGGTTTCTTTCCGCTTCCAACACCTTCCACCCAATGACGATGTTCAGAAAAAGATAGCCGTTAAGCACCAGCATATCATAGAACAGCATGGACTTGGGGGAGGGATATAATAAAACGTTCAGCGCCCTTGTGGGTTGGCCTAAATCCACGATGATGAAAAGAAGACACATGACAAGGGCGGCAACAGCAAGAAATTCGCCTAATATGGTGATCCTGTGAAATTTTTCATAATTGTGAAGATAATAGGGGATGACCACCATGACCCCTCCTGCGGCAACTCCCACAAGAAAGGTGAAATTGGCAATATAAAATCCCCAGGACACATCCCGGCTCATGCCGGTGATCATCAAACCGTTCAGGAACTGGTCGACATAGACGATGAATCCCGCTCCCATGACAAGGAGCAGAAAGATTATCCATGACCAGTAATTTTTACTTCCTTTAATAGCTATTTCAAGCATGGTCGCTCCTCTTATACGATATAGTAAACAGATGGTTCCGTGCCCAGGGACTGGTTCCGCCGGATGGTATAATGCTCCTTCAGCAAAATCCGGATATCGGATTCAGGGTCTTCCAGATCACCGACCACAATGGCGCCTTCACTGACTTGCACACAATGGGGCAGCTCACCTTTGGCCAGTTGCTCGGCGCATAAATTGCATTTTTCCACAACCCCTTTGCTGCGGGTGGGGAAATCCGGATGGGTTTCCGCAATAAAAGGTCTCGGATCTCTGAAATTGAAACTCCTGGAACCATAGGGACAGGCTGCCATGCAGAACCGGCAACCGATACACCGGTGGAAGTCCATGATGACGATGCCGTCTTCCCGTTTAAAGGTCGCCTGGGTGGGGCAGGCCTGGACACAGGGGGCGTTCTTACAATGGTTGCAGGTGACAAGAAAAGGAAGATCATGGAATTTTTCAGCCAGATATTCATCTTCTTTTTCAGGGAAGGCATAATGGAACTCTTCTTCCCAGATCCATTTGATTTCCTGTTTGTGGTTAACCGGTCTGGTCTTGGGAAATTTTTCTGGATCTACATCATGCTTGAAATCCGGAACATTATGGGTTTTATGACAGACTTCCGTAATTTTTCCCGCAATTTCCTCCGTGATTTTGTTGGTATCAATGACCATGCCCCAGCGGTGAGCGGTAAGCGCCTGCTCATTTTTACCCTTTACCGCAAGGGCTGTGCCATCGGAGTCAGATGAAGCAAAATTCATTGCCGGAGAAGCACCCAACCCGATGGCAGCGATACCCGCTACTTTAAGAAAGCTTCTTCTGCTTTTTTTCATCATTTTATCTCCTTGGGGTTTGTGTGACATTCCCAGCAATAGGGATCAACCGAAGCATAGGTATGACAACTGTCACAAAATTTTGCCTTATCTTCATGGCATCCCAGACATGAATTCTCGCCTGTGGAAAGACTCATGCCAAAGGCTTGGCCGTTCACCGCCGTGTATTGGCGGTCGGAATCCCGGACCACGGAATCCCGCCATTCATCCAGAAGGGAAGGGTGATTGGCCCTCATATCATATTTTTCCAGGACACATTTTTTTTCTTCCTT
>JAABTB010000085.1 GCA_011390085.1 Desulfobacula sp. | reverse complement strand
GTCGATAAACCGTGCGTCTGTTCGTTTGAGCAGGGCCGGATTTCCTGGAGTATGATCTTGGTGGGAGTGGGTGTTGGAGACATATTTAATGCGGATGTCGTTCTTCTCTGCAAAAAAAAGGATGTCCTCTACCCCCCCAGCATCAATTGCAATTCCCTCGCTTGCGGAATAAACAAGATACCCCAGATTATCTTTTGAGTATTTAACTTGCCGAATAAACATGAAAATCTCAATCTACAATGCATAAAACCATCATTTTAGGGTTATTATTCACCCATACATCATATGGGTGCTGCCAATAATCAAAATCAATCTTTTACAGGATTTTTCATAATTTTAAAAGACTTATTCGCAATTCAGACTAAAAATTTTGTATCCTACTGAAATTAATAAAAATATTCAATGGCTCAAAAAAAAATAAGTCCTGGAATTTTTATCCATTGTATTTGCCTTCCCTTTTGTTTTCATGATATAGAAAAACCGACACTGCAAGCAATGAGGCACAGCCCTTGATGCAGGAAAGGACAACCGATACTCACAAGGATATTTCATGAGCGATTATGACCCCGATTACACGGAAAAGGACACTAAGAAGCGGCACAAATCTCCAAAGTTTCGTGATTATTATGATGAAGAATTTAATGAAGAAGACGAAAAAGAACTCTACAAAAGAAGAAACAAATTAGGAAAGCAGCCCAAACGAAAAAAGGATAGTGACAATGAATGGCCTGAATAATCCTCCTGTCCAATCCTTTCACCATGGTATCTGAGAACCCGTCACAGCATAAGATATTGGTAACCGGCACAACTCCCGATTATATCCAGTGGATAAGGCGTTCATGTCCCGGCAGAGCCCTTTTTATAACCCAGCCGGACCTGAGGCAAGGCGCCGCCGAAGAACCGCCCGGAGAAGAGGAAGAGATCCTTGTTTCCCTGGCCGACAAAGACCTGGTGCTAAAGACCCTGCTCGCACACCTTAAAAACCGGAACCAGATCCTTGACGCCATTTTCAGTTTTGACTGCGAATCCATGGCGCTCGCCTCCTTTATCGCCGGACAATTAAACCTTGACTATCCATCCGTTGACACCATCCAAAATGCCAGGGACAAACACTTATCCAAACAGCTTTGGCAGGACCATCAGATCGGGTGCCCCCGGATATCCCCGGTCAATTCGGTTTCAGAGGTCATTGAATTTTTCCATACAACTGAAACCGGATGCGTCTTAAAACCCTTTACCGGCAGCGGCAGCGAACTGGTCTTTCTGTGTACCACCGAACCTGAGTGCCGTTCGGCCTTTGAGGCCATAAAAACAGGCCTGGCGCATAGAACCGGGAATCCCCTGTTTAAGCGAATGGTTTCCGACGGCCGGCTCATGCTGGCCGAGGAATATATCGAAGGCCCTGAATACAGTTGCGATTTCATTGTTGAAAACCAATCCGTCCGGATTATTCGGCTGGCAAAAAAAATAAAATCTTCCTCAATGCCCTTTGGAACCATCCAGGGGTATCTTTTGCCCGGCGCCCTGCCCCGGGGCGCTGATGAACACCGGCTTCACGACATCCTGCTCAGGGGCGCCTCGGCCCTTGGCGTCACAAGAGCCCTCTGCATGGTGGATTTTATCGTTTCCAACCAAAAACTGATGCTCATCGAAATGACCCCGAGACCCGGAGGCGATTGCCTGCCCCATATGCTCAGGGAGTGCACAGGTCTCGACATGCTGAAAACCAGCCTTGATTTTGCCGCCAAACTCCCCCTGGTTCTGCCCGACACCCAAAACATATCTCCTTGTGTGGCCCTGCGGATCCATGCCAAAGAGGAAGGAATTCTAAAAAAAATCGACTGCCGCCGGGTCATGGAAGATCCCCGGATCAAATCCATCCACCTTACCCGGAAACCGGGCCACGAAATCAAACTGCCGCCGGAAGATTATGATTCATGGCTCCTGGGGCATGTGATCATGAATCCCCTGGATCAGGATTCTCCTGAGCAGGAAGCCCTGGCCGTTATAAAAAAAATTGAAATTTTCATGGAAAAAACAATAGATAAGACAAAGGGGAAGAAAACCCATCATGTCTGAACAACTGCCCTCGGCCCCCCTGGTTCTTGAAAAAGAGCTGCTCGAAGGCTTTGTTGCCGGCTATTTCAAGGATGGGGAACAATATCTCTCCCTCCTGGAAAACCATGGATCTCCCCTGTGGGTCCTTGAACCTTCGGTTTTAAAAGCCAAGGCTCTGAGTTTTTCACAGGCCTTTAACGCCTATTTTGATAAAACATCCTATTATTTTGCCATGAAAAGCAATAACCGTCCGGAGGTCTCCGCCACCCTCCTTGAATCGGGCTTCGGCCTGGATGTTTCCAGCGGTATTGAACTCAGAATCGCTTTAAACCTGAATGCAAGGGATATTATCTTCAGCGGGCCGGGGAAAACCGATGAGGAACTGAATCTTGCCCTTCAGCACAGGGACAGGGTCACCTTGCTTCTGGACAGTTTTGGCGAACTGGACCGACTTTCCGCCCTGGTATCCGGGCTGGAACCGGCTTCTCCCATCCGGGTGGGTATCCGCCTCACCAACAATCCCAAGGGATTGTGGCGAAAATTCGGTATTGTGCCGGACATGCTGCCTGAATTCTGGGAAAAAATTGCCGCCCTGCCCCATATCCGCTTTGCAGGCCTTCAATTTCATTCCAGTTGGAATCTGACCCCGGAAAGGCAGGTGGAGTTTATCACCCTGCTGGGCCGAACCCTTGCCCGTATGCCCCGGGATTTCAACCAGAGCATTGAATTTATCGACATCGGCGGCGGATACTGGCCTGAAGAAGGGGAATGGCTTCATTCCCCGGAAATGCCGGAAGGCTCTTCACCTCAAGAGAATTCTATCCCTTGGGATAGGGTGCGGCCCCACTACCGGATACCGGGAACGCCCATTGAAACCTTTGCAAAAGCAATTTCCCATGCCGTTCAAACCCATCTTTTCCCCTTTGTCAACTGCCGCATCTGTTTTGAGCCCGGACGATGGATCTGCCACAGCGCCATGCACCTTTTGTTTTCCGTGACGGATAAGAAGAGCCATGACGACAAGGAAAACCATGATCTGGTCATCACCGATGCCGGGACCAATGTCATCGGCTGGGAGCGGTTTGAAACCGATTATTTCCCGGTATTGAATTTAAGCAGACCCGGCCTTTTGGAAAAGCCCTGCCATATCCTGGGGTCCCTGTGCACCCCCCATGATGTCTTTGGCTATGCTTATTTTGGTGAGGGCATCGAAACGGGAGACTGCCTTATGATCCCCTGTCAGGGGGCCTATACCTACAGTCTGGGGCAGAATTTCATCAAGGGGCTGCCAGGATTTGTCAAACTCTGAGACCCAAACTCTAAGATAGGGGATAATTCAGAAATCTTCGGGTTCTTCATCCTCTTCCTCTTCATCCAGGTCAAGTTCAAAATTCTTTGAATCATCAAAGTCTTCATCAAATATTTCAGGGATGTCCTCATCGGCAAAATCCTCATCCACAAAGGACAGTTCTTCATTTTCTTCAACAATGGTAGTGATGGCGTCCCTCAGGTTTCTTTCAAAACTCTCGGTGTAATCTCCGTCCGGATCAGGAAAAAAATCATATTTTTCCTCATATTCATCGATCAGATCATATAAATCAGAGACAAGACTCGGATCTTCCAGTTCTTCACCATAGGATTCGATAATATCATTGTAAAGATCATAAAATTCAAATTCTTCGAGTGCATCCTGTATTGTTAGTCTCTTTTTTCCCATCAACTGTTTCCTTAATCCCTGATTAATCCGAAATTTTCTTGAGGATAAAGTCAGAATATCCTTTTGTCAATATCACAAAATCCAAACTGAATTTTTTATCAGAAAAAATCTTTTAACACCATATTGTTCCGGTGGATGATTTCATCATAGTGTTTGCTGCCGAGGCAGGCTTCAATCTGGGAGGTTCTCAGTCCCTTGATGCGTTCGACATCGGAAGACCGGTAATTGACCAGCCCGATGCCGATGATGTCATTGCCTGCCGTCTTAAAGGCCACGGGCGAACCTTCTTCAAACTCCCCTTCAACCTTTACCACGCCGATGGGCAAAAGGCTTTTCCCGTTTTCCCGGACGGCCCGGACGGCGCCGTCATCAATGATAAGGCTTCCTTTTGGGGCCAGGGTATGGGCGATCCAGCATTTCCGGCGGGCCAGTTTTTTCGTTTTCGGCACAAAATAGGTGCCCTGAGGTTTTCCCTCAAAAAGTTCCAGCAGGACATTTTCAACATTTCCCCTGGCCACGATCATGGGGATTCCGGCCGAGGTCACTTTTTTGGCAGCCTTGATCTTGCTGAGCATCCCGCCGGTGCCCAGGGTGCCGGGGATATGACCGGCAAATTCTTCAATCTCTTTTTTAAATGAGGTGACTTCGGAGATAAGCCGGGCTTCGGGGAACCGTCTGGGGTCCTTATCATAGAGGCCTTCGATATCGGTGAGGATAAACAGGAAATCCGCATCCATGAGCAGGGCGATCATGGCGGCCAGATTATCATTGTCCCCCAGCTTGATCTCCTCCACCATGATGGTATCGTTTTCATTGATCACGGGAACCACCTTCCATTCGATGAGGGTGTTCAAGGTATTCCTGGCATTCAGATAGCGTTTCCGGTTATTCAGATCCTCCGCCGTTAAAAGAATCTGGGCAACCTTCTTATCCCTCCGGGCAAAACTGTTTTCATAGGCCATCATCAATCCGCTCTGGCCCATGGCGGCTATGGCCTGGCGTTTGGGCATTTCACTGGGGCGGGCCGTCATGCCCATTTTCCGGAGCCCGGCGGCCTGGGCCCCGGAGGATACCAGGATTACTTCCAGCCCTCTGTCCATGAGGGTGCTGATCTGGCCGGAAATGCCGTCAATGACCTGCAGATCCAGGCCGTTTCTGGCGGTAATCACATTGCTGCCCAGCTTGACAACAATCCTTCGGGCATGATTCAAAAATTGTTCCGGCATCGCTTATTCCTGATCAAAACGGGTTTCCAGGGGAGTATGGGTAAAGGTCCGGGCATTCTCACCGGCATAGTCCTGAACACAATGGCCGTCCCCCAGGAGACGCCACTGGTAAATCATGAGGCCCTCAAGGCCCACAGGCCCACGGGCATGAATTTTATTGGTGCTGATCCCGACCTCGGCGCCCAGGCCGAACCTGAACCCGTCGCTGAAACGTGTGCTGCAATTCCAGAAGGCATCGGCCGTATCGGTATGGTCCATGAAATACAGAGCCCTGGCCTTATCCCGGGTGACAATCCCGTCGGTATGGCCCGAGCCGTACCGGTTGATATGGTCCACGGCCGCCTTCAGGGAAGGCACCACCCGGACGGACACCTTGAGATCCAGATATTCGGTTTTCCAGTCTTCTTCCGTGGCAGCCCCAACCTCGATGATCTGCCGGGTTTTTTCACACCCGACCATTTCCACTCCCTTTGCTTCCAGGGCCTGTTTCAGGGCCGGCAGGATTTCTTTCGCCACAGCCTCATGAACCAGAAGGGTTTCAACGGCATTGCACACCGCCACATACTGGCATTTGCTGTCAACGGCAAGATTAACGGCCATGGCCGCATCGGCAAACCGGTCGATATAGAGGTGGCAGATGCCGTCGGCATGACCCAGGACAGGAATATTCGTATGGTCCATAATATACCGGACAAATTCATTGCTGCCCCTGGGGATGATGAGATCCACCGCCTTTTCCAGCTTCAGCATCTGGTCCACGTGATCCCGGGTTTCCAGGAGTCCCAGCCAGCCCTCCGGCAGTCCGGATTCCCGACCCGCCTTCAAAATCAAAGAAGACAGCACCTGGTTGGTTCGAAGGGCCTCCCTCCCCCCTTTCAGGAGCGCGGCATTCCCGCTTTTCAGGCAGAGGGCCGCAATCTGGACCAGGGCATCGGGCCGGGATTCAAAAATCACCCCGATGACCCCGATGGGCCGGGAGACCTTGTACAGCCTGAGCCCCTTGTCCAGTTCCTTTGCGCTCAGGGTCCTGCCCACGGGGTCCTCCAGTTTGATGAGGCTTTCGATGCCGTCACAGACCTCGGCCAGTTTCATCCGGTCAAATTTCAACCGTTTCATGAGCGGGGCTTCCAGTTTGTCTTTTTGGGCCTGCTCAAGGTCTTTGGCATTGGCCTCAAAAATTTGGTCCGACTGGTCCGTAAGGACCCGGATGATGTTTTTGAGGGCCGCATCCTTGACAGGGCCTGAAAGGGCGGACATGAGGATGGCCGCCTCTTTACACTGCATGGCAACAGAATGAATATCCATTTTGTATTCCTTACACATTAAGCTTCCGGCTCCCTTGGCCGGAAAAATCATACATCCATTAAAAACCTTTTCCTGTCAAGGGTAAATAAAAATTTGAAAGGCATGGATCCCTGCTATACCTTTTCTGATTCAATTTTCACCAAAGTTTATTTTTTAAATTTCTTTACCGACACCAAAAAGATTGATATCACTTCATCATATGGCTGTCCGTACCATTGGATTTGAAAATGGTCGATTTGGAATAAATAATCGGCAATGATTTTTCCCTGACGAGAGTCTTTTTTTCAACTTACGTGTGACCTTCAGGTTATCAGGGAAAATTGACCTGATGATAGATAAATTTAGATCGCAGGGTATATAGAAATGAGTGCAACATTTCGTAAAATTGACTTTGATACTATTCGGGAGCGGCTACAGGAAACAGAAGTTTGGCTAAATGGTGTTGGCATAAAAACAGATGAAAACAGGTTTTCAGCTATTGTCGAGCAACTTAATACTATATGTGATTACAAAGCTAAGGCCAAGATCCAGGAATTAGTTGATCATTTTGATAACGAACTCTTATGGTATGCACTCTTAGAATCCCACGCATTCCTGGATATACATAAGGCTTTTGGGAAATTAAAAAATCATCAAATACCTCGATCTAAATTAACTGAGATCATAAAGGGATCATTTTTGCCAAAAGATGAAGACACAGAAACTCAGAATACTCAAAGTAGGAATACGTTGTTCGAGTTACAGATGGCAGCAAAAATCAATATTGCTGGGATCAATGTTATTGGTTTTGACGATGTAGACTTTGTTTTAGATGAGCAAACCTTCAATGTGCAATGCAAAAGAATTCATAGTTTAAAGCGTATAAAAGATAATGTTCAAAAAGCTTATGAACAAATTCAGTATAGACTGAAAGCCAATGAAAAGCAGAAAGCCGATAAAAAGCAGAAGGCGATTATTTGTATTTCAATTGATAAACTAACGGAAAAAGATGGCAAAATACTTAGAGTCAAGACTGACAAGGATGTTGGTCCTGAAATGGTCAGAATTACAAGCGCTTTTATTGAAGCAAATAGAGAGTGTTGGCACAATTATATCGATATCAGGCTTATAGCCGTTTTTGTTTATTTTCAAGCAGCAGCCATTATCGAAGACCTAAACATATTGACTCGTTGCCAACAGCTTGAAATTGATCCAATTGCTAATCCAGAATACTTACAATACAGAGAATTTATACTAATTACAGATCTGGTTAAGAAATTACAGAACTCCGAAGGTTGAAATATTACATAAATATGTTCTAACCATTCACTTGTGCCGACCCTAAAAAGCTGAGCGGCACAGTTCAAGCTTTCGGTTCAATCAGAAACAACAGGAGATAATTATGAAAGCAGAATTTACCGCAGTTATAGAAAAAGCACCGGAAGGCGGATTTTGGGCCATTTGCCCTGAAGTGCCCGGTGCTAACGGCCAGGGAGAAACAATAGAGGAAGCCAAAACAAATTTGCGGGAGGCCATTGAGCTGATTTTTGAGGATCGCAGGGCTGATATTCTTCGAGGACTGCCTGAAGATGCTATCCAGGAAAAAGTGACGATCGGATGAAACGAATCGATTTGGAAAGGAAATTGAGAATTGCAGGCTGCTATCTGAAACGAGAAGGCGCTTCGCATTCACTCTGGATGAATCCAAAAGATGGCTCTATCGAGGCGGTTCCCCGGCACAACGAAATCAAAGAACCTTTAGCAAAGAAAATCTTGAAAAACCTAAAAGTAGAATAAAAAACCGGTTCCTGCCACAGGGCCGTCATCCTTTTGCAAACCCTCTCCGGGGCCTGCGGGAATTGCGGTTCCCCGTTATATATCCAAACCCCTGGCGGGATTTCATTTT
>JAABTB010000084.1 GCA_011390085.1 Desulfobacula sp. | reverse complement strand
GAAATTGTTTTGAAATAAGAAGACGGCAAAATGGTTTTCAATATGGCTGAGTATTGCTTTATCAAATGAAAAGAATGTGATTGGAAAAGGTTGAAATGAAAACACAAATTTTTTTTCATTTTTTTTCGCTGTTTCTTTTTCCCCTAAATTCCCGAAAAAAAGCGGAAATTGTTTTATTATATCAAAACAAAGGGGTTGGGAAGATTCGATTTTTACTTTATAGTCAAACGCTTTTTTCCCTTCAAAATCCGATTCCTGTTTTCCAGCCTTCCATCCGGCCAGGTGCGTTTTATATCGTTCAAAATCATTGCCAAAGGCATGCCTGATCAGAAACGCGTCCAGTTTGGGTTTGAGTTCCGTGGCTCTCAAAGTGGCTCCCGTCTGATCATGGAGAAAATGGATCATGGGAGTGTGCTGCTTCAGCTTGAAGGTCAGTTTCATGGCCATGCGTTCTTCCTTTCGGAAAATAGTTAGAAACGGTTTTTAGCCTTTTTCAGAAATGTCTTAATGCTTCGTTGCAAACAAAATACAATGAAAACAAATCGATACCAGAAATCATGGGCGGACTCATATATGTTATCGGGTCAATGATTCAGACAGTACCGCTTCAAGACTGGCTATTGACGCACCTTTCCAGATCAAAAAACTGTAATCTCGTTTTTCCGGATCGATTTCAAAGAGCAGGCACCTGTTTCCGCTTCTTCTATATATTTGTTTTTTATTAAAATCAAGACCTTATGATAATCCTGGTGAGGCACCGGTTTTCTTTCTCTTAAAAAAACCGGATCAGTTGAAGAGTTTGAGCATTAAAGGCAGGGCCGTGAAGGTGCCGATGGATGACCCGAGGTTGGTGAAAACAACCACCAGAAGAATCCTTGTGACATTGTTGCGCCAGAACCCTTTGATGGAGCCGATATCCTTGGGGATGGCCTCAAGATCCCTGACCTTGGGTTTTCTTGCAAAGGCTTCAACAAGACCGGATACCCATCCGGCGGCGATCATGGGATTTAAGGAAGTGAGGGGAGCTGCAATCACCGCCGACAGGATGGTCAGGGGATGCGCCATGGCAACAATGGCGCCAATCCCTGCGAAAAGCCCATTGGCAGCAATCCATATCCATATCATATCTGCGCCGGCCGCTTTCCCTTTCATTAAAAAACCCAGGACAAAGAGAAATAAAATTGCGGCAGGAATTGCCCATTTCAATATTTTTCCCGCCTTGCCTGCCGGCGGAATCCGGTTGAGTTCCGAAAGGTCTATGCCGTCGGGGGAAAACAGGTATTTTTTTATTCCGGGGGCATGGGCCGCACCCACGACCGCCACGATTTTTTCACCCGGGGCCGTCCGGATTTTTTCTGCAAGGAATTGGTCCCTTTCATTGATCAGGGTTTTTTCGATGATCGGATGGGTCTTTTTCACGTCTGCTAAAAGGGTTTGAAGAATATCTTCATGTTTCATTTTTTCGATGTCTTCTTCTTTGATATCGTCGGCTGCGCCAAAGGAGAACACAAGGGAGAAGATGAATTTGATCTTTTCCCAGAATCCCATTCCGCGCCAGACCCTGGAAAGGGTGACCTGGATTTCCCGGTCCGCCGGGACGAGGCAGGCATTGATGGTTTCAGCCGCCTGGATGGCATTGATCATTTCCTGTCCGGGTTTGATATCGAATTTATCGGCCATCTTTTTCTGGAATGAGGCCAGGAGAAGGTTCATGAACAGCATCAAGGCCTTTTTTTCTTTGATGACCTTGACGATATCCATATTGCGCCACCGGTCCGCATCCTTTAAGGATGCAAGTCTGGTTTCACACAATTCAACGCAGACCGTGTCCGGATTCTGTTCATGGATCATATCTTCCACAAGCTTTGCACTCTGACGCGACACATGGGCGGTGCCGATCAGGATAATCTGTTTCCCGTTACAGGTAAGAATGTCCACCATCTTATCTTTTTCCTGCACTAAATTTTCCATGAATTTTATTGGCCTTTATGTTTAAATCAGTTAAATAAACCCGTATTATAACCATTCTATTTTTCAAGGCAATACAAAATCATTTCAAATTCTTGACCTTGATTCACAGTTCTGGTATTCAGACTGTATGAAATCAATTGATGAACAGATATTAAGAACAGCCAAGGAAATCATTGTGAAATTCATCGAAATGGGGAGACTGTCCCCCTCTAATTTCCATGAATCCTTTAAAGACGTTTATGCCACGGTTGATGAAACCGTTAAAAAAGCCGTGAATCAAGCACCCCCTTCAAATGACACCCAAGACTGAAGATTTTTTTCCAAAATTCAAATCCGGGATAGGCCAGGGTCTGATCAAAGGATGGAAGGGGTTTGTCTGGCTTCTGAAAATACTGATTCCCATCTCCTTTGCCACGGCTCTTCTGGTCCATTACGGGGTCATCTACAAGCTTGATTTCCTTTTAACGCCTGTTATGGCCTGGCTCAGTCTTCCGGCCTCTGCCGCCCTGGTGCTCATGATCGGCCTTTTTACGGGAATCTACGGCACGGTGGCGGCCCTTTCCGTGATGCCCTTTTCCATTGATCAGATGACCCTCATCGCCATTTTCACTCTGATCTCTCATAATATTATTCAGGAAAGCATTGTCCAGGGCAATTCCGGCATGAATGCGGTGTTTGCCGCTGTTTACAGAATTTTTACGGCTTTTCTGGTCACCTTTATCTGTTCACGGCTGATGGGGGTTGCCCTGGTGGTTGGAGATCCAGGATCTATCGGCCATCTGGTCCGGGAAACAAAACCCTTCACGGCAATGATTCAATCCTGGGGATGGGGCACCTTAAAGCTGGCCGTCCAGATTTTCTGCATTATCATGCCGCTCATGGTAACCATGGAGCTGGCCAAGATTTTTCATATCATCACCTTTATTACCCGGATCACCTCACCGCTGTTGTCCGTCATGGGGTTGAGCCGTTCCACGGGGATGCTCTGGCTGACGGCAACGATTTTCGGTCTGGCTTACGGGGCTGCCGTGATGGTTGAAGAGACAAAATCCAATGAATATAAAAAAGAAGACCTGACACGGCTTCATCTGTCCATCGGGATCAATCATTCCATGGTTGAAGATCCGGCCCTGTTCCTTCCTCTCGGGCTTCCGATATTCTGGCTCTGGATTCCAAGGCTTGTGGCCGCTGTGATGGTGACCTGGCTGTATTCGGTTTATTCATCCGCAAGGAGGGGTCGTGCTGAGCGAGCTGTCCATAAAAAACTTTGCGATCATTGATGATTTAAAAATTTCGTTTCCGACCGGATTTTCCGTTTTAACCGGAGAGACCGGAACCGGAAAATCCATCATCATGGAGGCCGTTAACCTCCTGCTTGGCTCCAGGGCATCAGCGGACCTGGTCCGTTCCGGCTGTGAGGCTGCGGAGCTGGAGGCTTTTTTTGATATTGAGGCCCATTCCAAAACAGCAAGGCTTCTGGAAGAACAGGGCATGGATGCCACGGACGGCCTGATTCTCAGACGGGTGATCGCCGAATCAGGCAAAAGCCGTGTCTTTATCAATTCCAGGCAGTCCACCATCGAGCTTTTAAAACAGTTAACCCGGGATCTGGCCGGTATCTCAAGTCAGCATGCCCACCAGGGGCTGTTACGAGAAGAGAACCACCTGGACATTCTGGATGAGTTTGCAGGAACGACAGGGTTGAAAAATGAGGTTTGGTCTCTTTATACCCTGATCCTTCCCTTACAGAAAAGGATCAGGGAATTAAAAACAATCCTGGATCAAAAAAGAAAAGAACAGGAGCTGGTTTCCTTTCAGATTGATGAAATAAGGGATGCCGCCGTTCTTCCCCATGAAGATGAGGATCTCGAGAAAAAACGCCAGGCCCTTTTAAACGCAACCAAAACCTTTGAGGCCGTTAACCGTTCCATCCATGAGATTCATGACAGGGAAGGGTCGGTTATTGAAAAGCTGTCCTGGATCAAAAACGAATTGGAAAAGGCCGGCGATGCCGATGAAAACTTGAAAATATTGGCCCAAAGACTTTCAGGAACCCTTTATGATCTGGAGGATATGACCCAGGAATTGCGTCACGTCTCTTCTTCCATTGATCTTGATCCGGCATCCCTGGAGATCACGGACCAGAGAAGGGATCTGATTTCGAAACTCAAAAGAAAATACGGAGGAAGCCTTGAGGCCCTGTTTCAGGTCTATGAAGACCTGCAGCAGCAGTTGGTACGGACCGTTGATATTGAAAAAGAGATTGACGCCGGAGAGAAAGATGTCAAGACTTTAATTCAGGACATCGGTATAAAGGCAAAGGAATTGTCCGGATTGAGAAAGACCGCAGGTGAAACCCTTTCCCAGTTGGCAGGGGATGAACTCCTTACCCTGGAGATGGGGAGGGCAAAATTCGAGGTTTCATTTTTCTGTCAGGAAGCAAAGGATGAAACCGATATTGCAACAACCGACAGGGAGAAAATCGGACCGGATGGGATGGATAAGGTTGTTTTTCTCTTAAGCCCCAACCCTGGGGAACCTTTGAAACCCCTTGCCAAAATTGCTTCCGGCGGAGAGCTGTCCCGCATTGTGCTGGCCTTAAAGGCGGTTCTCTCAAAGACGAAATCCCTGGAAACCCTGATTTTTGATGAAGTGGATGCCGGTATCGGCGGAGCGACCTCTGAAAAAATCGGGTTGAAACTGAAACAATTGTCAAAGAAACATCAGGTCATCTGTATTACCCATCTGGCCCAGATCGCAAAATATGCAGCCCGTCAATTCCGGATCTATAAAGAAGTCGTTGACGGCCGGACCTTTACCGTCATTGTGCCGTTGGAAAGGCAAAGCGACAGGATTGAAGAGATTGCACGGATGATCGGCGGGTCAACCATTACACCTGCTACTCTTTCCCATGCCAGGGAACTTCTGGAACAGGCCTCTGCTTGACAAAAACCCGCTCGTTGTTAGAATATCACCCATATTAAAATAAGGCCAAAAGGAGTTGTTATGCCGATATATGAATTTAAATGTTTGAAATGTGAAGAGTTTTTTGAAGTCATCGTCATGGGGTCGACAGAAGAGGCCCTGAAAGGCTGCCCCAAATGCGGAGCAGAAGAATTTGAGCGGGTTGTCTCCAAAACCAATTTCACCATGGGCAGTTCAGGGGGCGGCGCCGGGCCAAAAGCCGGTGTCCAGACCCAGGAAAGAACCTGTTCGGGAGGCTCCTGTAAAACCTATACGGTTCCGGGTGAAACCCGATAATCCGGATTCACCGGGCAGGGTTTTATTCCGGATTTCGTGCGGCTTTATTATGACATTCAAAGGAGGTATATATGCAGGAAACTGCAAAACTGATCATTGACGGCAAAGAATACCTGCTCCCCGTAATTGAAGGGACCGAAGGAGACAAGGCAATTGATATCCGGAGCCTTCGTCAGAATACCGGGTATATCACCTTTGATCCCGGATTCGGGAATACCGGCACCTGCAGAAGCGCCATCACCTATATGGACGGGGAAAAAGGTATCCTCAGATACCGGGGAATTCCCATCGAACAACTGGCCGAGCATTCAACCTTTGTGGAAACGGCATTTCTTCTCATCACCGGTCAACTGCCCACACGGGAGGAGCTGACCCGGACCAGCGTTCATCTGAACGATTTTTCACCCTTGCACGAAAATATGAAGGCCTTTTACCAGAATTATCCTCCCAAGGCCCATCCCATGGGGATTCTGTCCGCTATGGTCAATGCCATGAGAAGCTATTATCCTGAACTCACCGACATTGAAGAAGAGATGAACAAGACCTATTTGCGCCTGATTTCAAAAATCAGGACCATGGCCGCCATGGCCTACCGGATTTCTCTGGGCGAGCGGGTGGTTTATCCCAGGCCGGATCTGTGTTATTGTTCCAACTTCCTGAATATGATGTTTGACAAGGTGGTGGTTCCCTATAAAATTGATCCGGATCTTGTCCGTGCCCTGAATGTGTTCTGGATTCTTCATGCCGATCATGAACAGAATTGTTCCACTACGGCCGTAAGAGTGGTGGGCAGCGGAAAGGTCAATATCTACGCCACCATTTCAGCGGGCATCTCGGCCCTGTGGGGACCTTTGCACGGCGGGGCAAACCAGGCCGTGGTCAATATGCTGGAAGAGATTCAAAAAAACGGCATGACCATTGAAGACTGCATTGCCAAGGCAAAGGACAGGGAAAATCCTTTCAAACTCATGGGATTCGGCCATAGAGTGTATAAAACCTATGATCCAAGGGCCAAGATCATGAAGAAAATGTGCGATATTGTGCTTTCTAAAATCAAACGAAACGATCCTTTGCTGAACATTGCCCAAAAGCTTGAGGAGGTTGCCTTAAATGATTCCTTTTTCGTTGAAAAGCATCTCTACCCCAATGTGGATTTTTATTCCGGTATAATGATGAGGGCCCTGGGCATTCCCACCAATATGTTTACGGTCATGTTTGCCATTGGCCGTTTGCCCGGATGGATCGCCCAGTGGAAGGAAGACGTGACCGACCCTGAAACTAAAATTGCAAGGCCCCGCCAGGTTTATACCGGAAATTTTCAAAGGGATTATATTCCCATGAAGCAAAGGGGATAGGCAAGAATCATGGTTCAGGTCATCGCCCACAGGGGAGCCAGAAGTCTCGCCCCTGAAAATACCTTGAAGGCGGCCCAAATCGCTTATAAAATAGGGGCCGATGTCTGGGAGACGGATGTGGCCATGACCCGGGACGGACATTTGGTCCTCTTCCATGACGACACCCTGCTCCGATGCACGGATGCTGAGAAAAAATTTCCCTTAAAGGCATCCTTTCGGGTAGAAGATTTTGATCTGAAAGAAATCAGGGTTTTGGATGCAGGGTCCTATTTTGTTGAGACCGATCCGTTTGCCCAGATTTCCGATGGGAATGTCGGCAGGGAAGCGCAGGCTTCCTTTATTGGTGAAGCCATTCCCCTGCTGGAGGAAGGGCTGCTCCTGACCCTGGAGAAAAACTGGACCATCAATCTTGAGCTTAAATTTTTTGAAGGCGCTGCAAAAAATTCCTATCTTCCCGATCATACCCTTGAGATCATCCGCCAAACGAAAATACCCTTAAACCGGGTGATCATTTCTTCTTTTCACCATCCCTGGCTCCTCAGGATCATGGAAAAAGAACCCCGACTTGAAGTCCAGGCCCTTGTCGGCGACTCTGACACAGAACCCCTTGAATTCAGGGATTTCTTTTTTTCAACCTATAATGCCAATGCAATCCTGATTCGTCCGGACCAGATCCGCGCGCTCAAAGACCGGGGGAAAAAAGTCAACCTGTTTACAGTGAACGACCCCAGGGACTTTTCACGGTTTTCCGAACTTGGTGTGGACGGCATATTTACGGATTTCCCCCAGAGGTTTGCAAAAAAAGTTTAGCCGAAAAATTCTCTAAAGGCCTTTATGGTCTCCTCAACATCCTTGGCGAAAATATCAAGGTGGGTCACCAGCCTCAAATGGTTGGCATTGTCGATGATGATCCCCTTCTCCTTTAAAAAGCTGCAAAGCCGGTCCATTTCTGTCTTGATGTCTGCAAAAAGAATATTGGTCTGGACGCTCTGCGGATCGATCTCCAGGCCGTCAATTGATGCAAGCCCTTTGGCAAGGGACAGGGCGTTTTCATGGTCCTCTTTAAGCCGCTCAATATTATGGGACAAGGCATAGATACCGGCAGCAGCCAGGATACCCGCCTGTCGCATGCCGCCACCCAGGAGTTTTCTCCACCTTCGGGCCTTTTTGATCCGGGCCTCCGGGCCGCAGAGAACAGATCCCACAGGGGCGCCCAAGCCCTTGGACAGGCAGCAGGAAATGGTATCAAAATGTCGGGTGATGTCTTGGACATCCACCCCTTGTTTTACGGCGGCATTAAATACCCTTGCACCATCCAGATGCATCAGCAATCCCTTGCCGTCAGCGAATTCTCTCGCCTCTTTCAGATAGGGAAGCGGCAGCACCTTTCCCATATGGGTGTTTTCAAGGCAGAGGAGTTTTGTCCGGGCAAAATGGGGGTCCCTGGGCTTTATGAACCTGGATACGCGTTCAAGATCCAGGGTTCCGTTTTCTTCAAAATCCAGGGGCTGGGGCTGGATACTTCCGAGCACGGCTGCTCCTCCGCCTTCATACCGGAAGGTATGGGCATACTGGCCCACAATATATTCATCCCCCCTCCCGCAATGGGCCATGAGGGCCAAAAGATTGCTCTGGGTCCCGCTGGTGCAGAACAGGGCTGCCTCTGTCCCCAGCATGTCCG
>JAABTB010000083.1 GCA_011390085.1 Desulfobacula sp. | reverse complement strand
TATTCATACATTAAAGATTGACTTGCCGTCAGGGGTGAAACCGGAATATAAAGAAGGGCAATCAATAAAAGAGGAGAGCAACATGGCATTGATCTTGAATATTCTCTGGTTTATTTTCGGCGGCGGTTTTTTTGCCTGGGTGTTATGGGTGGTTCTGGGCAGTTTGCTGTTCATCACGGTGGTCGGCATCCCCTTCGGGTTTGCCGCCTTCCGAATCGCCGGATTTGCAGCCTTTCCCTTTGGAAAAGAGCTGGTGGATTCCCGGGCACTGGGAGAAGAAAGAATCGTCGGCACAAGCCTTGCCAATTTTTTATGGATCATCCTGGCCGGTATCTGGCTGGCCATCTCCCATATTATTGCCGGTGTCAGCCTCTGCCTGACCATTATCGGCATCCCCTTCGGCTTTGCCCATTTCCGGCTGGCCGGGGTGTGTTTTGCCCCGCTGGGAAAAAAGCCCGTACTCAAATAATTTACAGCGCTTCTATTTCTTTTTTACCGGGGTCTGCTTCTGGGATTTGGAAGACGGTTTCTTCTTGGATTTGGAGGATGTCTGCTTATTGGGCTTGGATGCGGCCTTCTTTTTTGATTCTGAAACCGCCGGTTTTTTAAATTCGGAGGGATTATCGATTTGATGCTGCTTTTTTGCCGCAAGCGCCTGGGCTTCCTTCAGTTGCCGGGGCGTAAGCTCCTTGGCAATACTATCTTTCAGTTCACTTGTCTTTTCGTGTTCCTGTGCCGCTGTTAAACTCAACCAGACATAGGCCTGTTTTAAATCCTGAATCACCCCTTTGCCCTGGCCGTAAATCATTCCAAGATTATATTGAGCATAAGCATTTCCTTGATCCGCCGCTTTTTCAAACCAGTTCACAGCCTGCTGATAATCCCGGGGCACCCCCTGATTCTCAATATACATGGTGCCGAGATTGACCTGGGCCTTTTCAAATCCCTGCCGGGCCGCTTTTTCATACCAGTGCGCAGCCTGCTGATAATCCTGGGGCACGCCCTTTCCCTGGTCATACATCAACCCGAGATTATATTGGGCATCGACCTTTCCCTGATCCGCCGCTTTTTCAAACCAGAAAAACGCTTCCTTATAATCCTGCCTGATCTCAGAGCCCAGAGAATACATCAACCCAAGATGGTGTTGAGCCGCGGCATCTCCCTCTCCCGCCCCTTTCAAGGCGTCTTCGAACGGATCACAAAAAACCGTGGCCGCACCAAACAGAATTATCATCAAGACCAGCCAAACCTTTTTCATCAAAGCCCCTCTTTATCAATCCCCGATAAACCCATACTTCAAATCAAACCTGCCGATTCCGGGTTTTTCAACCTGTGTCAGCCGCATGAGAATATAACCTTTTTTATCCTTTTCCAAGAGAAATGTTTTGGAGAAAAACTTCCCAATGCAGCCCTGTGCCCCCGCCGCTGATGATGTAGCCTTCCCTTTGGGCCTGGCCTGCATTGAGGAGCCGGGGGAAATAAACCAGTGGCACGCCAAGCTGACGCCCGTCCGCAAACTCTACCCACATATTATCGGCATCAAACGATACTTTTCTGGCCCGTGGTTCAAATGCTAAAGTGTTCGTTCCAATACCTCTGTATGAGGGCAATCCGCATGAGTTCTCGGAGTTCCGCTGAACTCATCCCGTAGGATTCTATAAGGCTGACCTGCGGGGATAACCGGAATTTTGCCCTATCCTCACCCCGGCGCACATGAATATGCATCGGTTCTCTATCAGATTCAAGCCCGGCTTTCAAGGGGCTGACGTCAGATGGAGGAATATCTTTTCTTCAGCCTGTCCTCACCCTATGCAGCCGGGCCAAACAACAGGCTAATGATCTCATTTAGGTAGACAGGCTCTGGTGAAAATTTTCCGGGCTGGAATATGTATACAGTTTTACGCCGGACATCAGTGGCAAGAGCTTTTTGCGATCCGCTAAAAGAGAAATTTTAGCAAGTTTTATCTTTTGCCCAACTCTATTACAAACTGCTGGGAATATATTACAGAATGGTTGGTCTGCCTTTCCTTCAGAATGAACCAGCAAGTGTCTAATTTCTAAGGAGGTTTCATGCCCTGAGAAAACATTGGCAGCGTCGATACCAGCAACATTGAGATAGAATGATCTATTTGATAAAAGCATTTGACATTTTGTAGTTTAAAAGCTACATTATAATTAATGGAAACAACAGAGAGAATTATACAGGAATATATTACCGCTGGTGGCAAAAATCCTTTCAGGGACGGGTTTGATTCTCTTAAAGACATCCAGACTCAGGTTAAAATTGATGTCAGGATAGGCAGGTTAAGACTCGGTAACTTCGGCGATGCTAAAAGAATATATAGGAGGAAAATAATGGCAACTGCAAATTATCAAAAAGGGCTTTTAGAAAGATTGCAGAACCCCGTGTATGCCGTTGAATATTTAAATGAGGCGCTGCGGGAAGGTTCCCAGGAAATATTTATGCTGGCACTCAGGGATGTGGCAAAAGCTAAAGGGATCTCAATGGTTGCTAAAGAAACTGATCTCAATAGAGAAACCATGTATCGGATGCTGTCAGAGAAAGGCAATCCCAATCTTTCAAGTTTAAATAAAATATTAAATACCCTCGGATTAACATTGACCATTGAGACAAAAGAAAATGCTGCCTAAATATAGTCTGAATTTATTCATAGGTTGGTGGAGCTGAGGGGGATCGAACCCCTGACCTCATGGCTGCCAGCCATGCGCTCTCCCAGCTGAGCTACAGCCCCGTATCGGAAGATGTACTTAAATAATAGATTGCCGTTGCCCTGTCAATAAAAAATTATGTTTTTAGAATTTTTTTATGGGGGCAGGGCAGCACTTCAAAGAATAAAATATTGACACAGGCTTTCGTGAAACGATAATATGCCCTGTTTATTTTATAATTACCTTTTTCAGGAGAGTTAAGGAGAACGTGATGCTGAGTTATCTGCGGGAAAATACCGGGAACTGGATCATAAAGATATTTCTTGGGATTATTGTAATTGTGTTTGTCTTCCTGGGTGTCGGATCCTTTGGATCAAAAAGAGGGGATTCGATTGCAACGGTTGACGATGAACCCATCACCATGAAGGAATACCAGCAGACCTATAAATCCATTGTTGACCAATATCGGGCCCAGTTCGGCCAGGAATTAAACGAAGAGATGTTAAAGGTCCTGAATATTAAACAGCAGGCCCTTGATGCATTGATCAATCAAAAGATCATGCTTGCCGAAGCAGATAAGCTGAATATCGAGGTTTCTGAAAAGGAACTTCAGGATGCCTTGATTTCGTTTAAAGCGTTCCAGAAAGACGGTGTTTTTAATATGGATCAATACAAAGCCGTTTTAAGCCGGGAATTTCTTACACCTGAAAGCTTTGAGCACCTCCAGAGGATATCCATGAGGGAAGGAAAATTAAGGTCGGTCTTGATGAATACCGTTAATGTATCTGATCTTGAAGCCCGGAACTGGTATCGGTTTTTGAACACCCAAACTGCAGTGGAGTATATTGGGTTTGACCCGACAAAATATACGGACATCCATCCCGATGATGCACAGATAAAACAATATTATGAGGAACATACGGATCAATATAAATCCGAACCCAAAGTGAAGGCCCTGTATTTGAATTTTGCTCCTGAAGATCATAAAGATAAGGTGAGCATCACGGAAACCCAGGTTAAAGACTATTATGACCAGCATCCAAAGGAATTTCAAATTCCGGAAACCGTTGAAGCCGGACACATTCTGATTAAAGCCGATGAAAAGGCCACCGAAGATGCGGCAAAGGAAGCTGAAAAACGGGCACTTGACATCTATGACCGGATCATAAAAGGAGAAGGCTTTGAGGCCCTTGCCAAAAAATATTCAGAAGATGCTTCAAAGGACAACGGCGGATACCTGGGCCGGTTTGAAAAACAACAGATGGTACAACCTTTTGCAGATCAGGCCTTTTCCATGCAAGCCGGGGACATCAGCAAACCGGTCAAAACCATGTTTGGCTGGCACATTATCAAACTGATATCAAAAGAAAACGCTTCCACATTGACCTTGAGCCAGGTGTCGGAAAAAATAAGGGCGACCCTGGAGCTTCAGGAATCGCAGAATGCAGCTTATCTAAAAGCCGGAGAAGCATTTGATGCCGTCATTGACGGGGATGATCTGGATCAGGTGGCGCGGATCAGCGGGAAACCGGTTATGGAAACAGGGGAATTTTCCATCAGCGGTGAAGGACTTGATATGCCGGACGGTCAGGAATTTGCCGAAATAGCCTTTGAACTGGCGAACGACAATATCAGTGATGTGAAACAGATCGGGAATTCCTACTACCTGATCAAGGTGGTTCAGAAAATCGATTCAACGGTTCTGGACCTGGATCAAGCCAAAGACAAAGTCATTCAGGACCTGACGGAAAATCTCCGGCAAGCCAAAGCAAAAGAAGAGGCCCGGCTTTATCTTGAAAAAACAAAGGAGACCCAATCCCTGGCCCAGATCGCCAAGGACAATCGTCTTGAACTCAAGACCACCCCTTTGTTTTCAAGAAACGGCACCATCGAAGACATTGGAAATTCTCCTGAATTTATTCAGGCCGGTTTTTCCGTAAACGAGAATCAGAAGATCTTTCCGGAAATCATTGAAGCCCCGACAGGATATTATCTTGTCGGATTTAAAGAAAAGAAAATACCCTCTGATTCCGAGATGACCGAGAATATGACGGATCTGAAACAGCAGATCGCGCAAAGAAAACAGAGCCAGGCGTTTCAGTCATGGATCACCGAATTGAAAAAACGCTATACCATTGAGTATGATCCGCAGCTTCTGAATTGAGGACCGGTTTGAAAATAAAAGCCCTCGCCGTCAAGGCTGCTGTTCTTTGTTTTTTACTGATTGTCTCATGTGCGCCGAGACACCCCTTCGTTCCCATTGGAAACGGTATTCAGACCGATCCTGCCCTTGTATCCGGAGCGCTTCCTAATGGGTTTCAGTATCTGCTCATGGAAAACCCTCTCCCTGACGACAGGGTTTTTATTTACCTGACCCTATTTTCCGGGTCCTTACATGAAACTGAAGATCAGCAGGGGGTTGCCCATTTTCTGGAACATATGTTGTTTAATGGTTCGAAACATTTCAAGCCCGGAGAATTGATAGCCTATTTTCAATCCATTGGTATGGAATTCGGTGCCGATGCCAACGCCCAGACGGGTTTTTTTAATACGACGTACACCCTGTCCCTGCCCAAGGGAGATCAACATCATTTGGAAAAGGCCTTCACGGTTATTCAGGATTATGCCGAAGGGGCAAGTCTTTTGGAAAATGAAATCCTTCGTGAACAAGGGATAATTCTTGCCGAGAAACGGGAGAGGGATTCGGTTTCCTTCCGGACCTTTAAAAAAACCCTTGAATTTGAACTCCCGGACTCGCTTTTCTCTCAAAGATTTCCCATAGGATTGGAATCCGTTATCCAGAAGGCCGACCAGAAACTTCTCAAATCCTATTATGACAAATGGTATCGTCCGGATAACATGGCCTTGATCGTGGTGGGAGACGTTGATATGAAAACCGTGGAACCTCTCATAAGAGATCGGTTTTCATCTCTTTTTCCCCGTTCTTCCGGTATTCCGATTCTTCCTTCAACCCAATGGAAGGAACATGAAAAAACCAAGGCCTTCTATCATTATGAGCCCGAGGCCGGCAATACCCACGTCACCATAGAGACCCTTGGCTGGAAACTATTTGAACCAGAAACCCCTGAAACCCTTAAGTCAGACATCTTAACGCAAATATCTCATTCAATGCTGCAAAACCGTCTGCTTAAACAGGCCCGTGATCAAACCGGCGGTTTTTCAGATGTTTCTGTTTTCTCCGGCACCATGCTGAATCATGTTTGCATATCTGCCGTTCATGCTGCCTGCGAGCCTGAAAAATGGAAGCAAGCCCTGGGTGATATGGAAATGGCCTTGCGGCAGGGATTGACCTTTGGATTTGAACAGAATGAACTGGACAGGGTTAAAGCAGAATTTCTGTCCGATCTGGAGAGAGAGGTCGATCAATGGGACACGCAGAAAAGTGAAGATATTGCAGACCGGCTCCTGGCGGGTGTGAACGGAAAGAAAATGCTCTTATCGGCCCGGCAGAGAAAGGATATTTTGGAACCCTATATCCGGTCCATATCTTTAAAGGATACCCAGGACAGGCTGATCCAATTATGGCCCCAAGACCCAAGGCTCATCATGGTGACAGGGAATACGTCAATAGATGCAGATGATCCCCCTGCCGAGATTCTGGATACCTATGCGAAAGCCGGTTTAAAAGAAATTGAAAAATACAGTCAGCTCGAATCAAAAGCCTTTCCGTATCTTGAAATTCCTGAACCCGCAACAGGGGGGATCAAACATAGAGAGGATAATGTCCGGGACCTTGGGATCACCACCCTTGAATTAAAAAACAAGGTCCGGCTGAATTTAAAGTCTACGGATTATAAGCAAAATGAAATCCTCTTCAAGGTTTGTTTTGGACAGGGGAGAAAATCAGAACCTCTGTTAAAACCAGGGTTGTCCTTCATGGCCGAATCCGTTATCCAAAAAAGCGGTCTAGGACAATTAAATGCCGACCAGATGGAAGAGGCCCTGGCAGGACGTAAAATGAATATCAATTTTGATATTAATGACAATTATTTTTCTTTTTCCGGTTCTGCCGACCCGGAAGAAACCGAGCTCTTATTCCAGCTCATTTATCATTATTTAAATGATCCCGGCTTCCGGGAAGAAACCCTTGAGCGTACAAATATACAGTATCAGCAGATGTATGCGGGCCTCTTGAGAAAACCCGAAGGAATCATGCAGATCAAGGGGAATCCTTTCCTGGCCAACAATGATCCGGGATTCGGCTTGCCTGAACCCGCCAGGATGCAGGCGTATTCCATAAAGGATATACGAGAATGGATAGAGCCTTATTTTAAAGGAGCTCCGGTTGAAGTTTCCCTTATCGGGGATATTGATCCGGAGAAAGTCATTTCCCTGGCCGATCATTATCTGGGAGCATTATCTTCGAGGGAAGATCAGATCCCGACCCATTCCAGACAAATCGGTTTTCCCCAAGGCCGGCAACTGGATCTGAAAATCGACACCAAAATTGAAGCAGGGGTGGTTCATGTGGCTTTTTTGACCGATGATTTCTGGGATATTGCCCAGACCCGGAGACTGACCCTCCTGTCCAAAGTTTTTTCTGAAAAACTCAGGCTTCTGATTCGGGAGGAGCTGGGTGAAACCTATTCGCCCTATGTTTATAATGAGCCCTCTTTGATTTTTGACGATTATGGGGTCCTGCATATTGTTGTACAGGCAAAACAGGAAAAGCATGAATTGGTGTACCAGAAAATAACAGATATCATTGGCGAATTAACTTCGGCGAGGATATCCCAGCAAGATCTGGATATTGCCCTGGGGCCTGCGATCAACCACCTTAAAATATATGTGGAAACCAACGAGTATTGGCTGAATTCGGTTATGGCCGATTCTTACCGGTATCCTCAGAAATTGGAATGGGCCAAAGAGTTGATAAAGGACTATACCGCCATCACTGCGGAAGAATTATTTCTGCTGGCAAAAAAATATTTGAAAATCGAAAACAGGGCTTTGATTCGAATCCAATCCGATTAATTCTGTTCAGATATATCCTGAATTTTTATCCTTTTTGTCGGTTCCGAAATTTTTGAGAAAACGATTCCGAAATTTTTCATTTCATAGATACAGATTCCATCCACGGTCAAAGAGCCGTCTGCAACAACAGTGTAGCCTTTATCCGCAGCAACTGTATCTTTGATATGGGCATGAACCTGAATTTTTTTATGGTCCGGTATGATCTGGCCCCGGTAAATCCATTCATGGGGTTGCCCCACTAAAAGGTCAGGTTCGTATTCATCGGGATCAACCTCGAATTTCTCCAGAAGAAAAAACCGGATCATCTGGAGAAAGGATTCGATTCCAAGGGAGCCGGGACAGACAGGGTCCTGATAAAAATGCGCCTGAAAAAACCATTCAAGGGGATCAACCGCTTTTTGAGCCCTGATATATCCTTTTCCATACAGACCGGTATCCAGCTCCAAGATTTCTATCTGATCTATCATGCGGAGGGCCTTTGAGGGCATGCCTGAATTTTTATCCTGGTTCGGGTCATCCGGTGTCAACGGCGCAGCATCTTGAAATGGATCATAGGCGGGTCGAACATTTTCGGCCCGTGATACCGGGTCCGTCAATCGGCTGTTTCGGATACCGATCTGATTGG
>JAABTB010000082.1 GCA_011390085.1 Desulfobacula sp. | reverse complement strand
CTTCAAAGACCTGCCATTCTTCTACATTTTCATCTTTCATCCATTTCACAAACGGTTCCCACATGATCTTGTTTTTTCCCATGATGGCGACAATGGCAATATAGCCGTCCTTGCAGGGGTGAACCGTTGCAGAGCCTGCTTCTTTTCCCCTACCGCGACGGATGCTCCCTTCCAGATCCCAGTACTGGGCCGAATTTTCAAGGGCCATGCCCACCGATTCCATGGCTGACACATCCACAAACTGGCCATGACCGGTTCTTTTGGCATGCAATAAAGCAATGGAGCTGCCCACGGCAGCGTAGGATTCAGCCATCCTGTAGGCCTGGTCATCACAGGCTCTGACGGGTTTTTCATTATCAATCCCGGCCAGGTACAAAAACCCGCCCATGGCTGAACAGGTCAGGTCCGAGCCTGGATAGTCTTTATAGGGACCGACACTGCCGTAAGGAGTGATGGAAGTTTGAACCAGCTTTGGATTAATTTCTTTCAAATTTTCATAGGAAAGTCCGAGATTGGAAAGATAGCCCGGAACACAACTTTCCATGAAGATATCGATGTCTGAGATCAGCCGCAAAAAAATATTCCGGCCCTCTTCTCTATGAAGATCCAGAACCAGACTTTTTTTATTACCATTATAATAGAGAAACTGAAGGCTGGCTTCGATGTTGTCTTTTTCACCTTTATAAAAAGGTCCTTTTCTGCGCAAGGGGTCACCGGAAATCGGTTCAAGGTGAATGACCTCAGCACCCAATCCGGCATACAATTTTGAAGCATAAGGTCCGAGTTCTCCTGTGAAATCAAGCACCTTCACATCAGACAAGGATCTATTCTTACGTTCACCTTCCATTGCTATTCCTCCTAATCCTTAAATTGTTACGACATTTGTATTCATCCGAATCCGGGAACCATTGGTCTGTTGTTTAATATTCAGGTAATTTACATCAACCGGAAAATAAACTTCTTCCTCCGCAGACATACAATACCTGACCTGTCACATATCCTGTATCATCATCGGCCAGGTAAAGCACTGTGTTTGCTATGTCATTTCCTTCGCCAATGCTGCCGGACGGCTGTTTGGCCTCAAGAAAGGTCCTTGTTTTTTCCGGCAGCTCATACCACATCGGTGTAAGAATAAGCCCGGGTGCGATGCAGTTGGAGGTGACGCCCTTGGCGCCCAGCTCCAGGGCAAGGGTCCGGGTCAATCCGATGAGCCCTGCCTTTGCCGAAGAATAGGGTGCCTGCCCCATCCCGCCCAGCCATGCCCGGGAGGCAATATTGATGATGCGGCCCCGGCCCTGCTCCACCATATGGCCGTGGACGGCCTGGCTGCAAAGGAAAGGCCCTTTCAGGTTAACTCCCAGGGTAATGTCCCAGTCCTGTTCGGTTAGTTTTCTTAATGCACCTGCTCTTTCCATCCCGGCATTGTTTACAAGGATATCGATGGAACCAAAGGTTTTAACGGTTTCCGCCACCATAGATTCCACACCCGCTTTATTGGAAATATCGGCCACAATCCCGATGGCTTCATATCCCATGTCCCGCATCTCTTTGGTGGTCTGATCCACTTTGTCTGCCGCAATATCGTTAATGACTATTTTAGCACCGTTTTTGGCCAGCAGAAACGCCGTATCCCTGCCCATTCCACTGGCAGACCCGGTAATGATGGCCACTCTGTTCTCAACTCCCATGCTTACCTCCTTCTATCCTGATGAATCATAACAGGATCTTAAATCGACATTGAAAAATACAGACTTTTTCCGCCACAGACAAAGAAGGTCTGACCTGTTATAAATTTTGATGTCTCAGAGGCAAAAAAGGTCACGGCGCCTGCGACATCATCCGGTGTGCCTAATTTTTTGACCGGTATTTTTGCTGCCAGTGTTTCTGCCTGCTCTTCAGACATTTTTAATGATTTTATATTCCCCTTCACCACCCAGTTCACCGTTATATTGTCCTTGGCCGTTTCAAGGGCAAGGGACCGTGTAAATCCGAGCATGGATGATTTTGCCGCACTGTATACGGATGTGTGGGGAAGACCCAGATACTCAATGCTGCCGATATTGATAATCCGTCCATAGCCTTGCTTTCGCATGATGGGGATGACTTCCCGGCATAAAAAGAATGCCGGGTCAATATTGTTTTTAGCCCCCTGATACCAATCCTGGGCTTTGGTGGCGACAATATCGTTTTCCATCATCAGGTCGGAATTATTGACCAGGATATCAATTCTCCCGTATTTTTCCATGATGGTACTGATGGCCTGTTTTGCCCCGGTACAGTCTGCGGGATCAGCGGTGATGCCAAGGGCATCAATCTTGTTTTCCCTAAGTTTGGATACCATGTGGGAGGTGTTTTTCCCGTTGACATCCAGGACAGCAATCTTTGCACCCTTTTTTGCCATCATAAGGGCCATGGCATATCCGATTTCATCCCCCACTGATTCAATCAACACTACCCGGTCTTTAAAGGTTTCCATGTTCAAATTCTCCTTCATCTATTTAAAAAATCCATCTTAAGGATTCTTAAGAGCATCCTTCTACCAATCCCTTGTGATCATGTGCATGGTGCAGGCCGCATGTTCCGTACCGGACAAACCGCCGCCGGTCACATGACTCATGGCAACCCTTGGAATGGGCTCCACCTGGTAGCCGTTGCATTCTCCGCGAAGCTGTTTCACATTGGCGGCTATCTGGGCTGCACCCGAAGCACCGATGGGATGGCCATAGGACAACATTCCACCTCTAGGACTCACCACACATTGACCACCATAGGTGGCCTGGCCGTCTCTGAGGAATTTCAAGCCTTCCCCTTTTTCACACAACTGCATGCATTCATAATACAGCAGTTCGGCTATGGTAAACGCATCATGCAGTTCCAGAATATCCACTTCCTTGGGCCCGATACCGGATTCTTCATACAGCATGGAAGATGTCATCTCTGTAATGTCATCCCCTGTAATATCCCTTGGGCGATTGTGGTAGGGGCCGGAGGTGACAACCGACCCTCTGATTTTAACCGGTTTTTGAATTCCGAGCTTTTTGATCATATCCCTGGAGCAGACCACGACGGCGCCGGCGCCGTCCACAACACCGCAGCACTGGTGGAGGGTCAACGGATAGGCCACCATCCTGGAATTGATAATTTCTTCAATACTGTATTCCCCTCTAAAGGATGCATGGGGATTATGGGTGGCATGTCGTCTGTTCTTCTGGGAAATCAATGCCAGATCTTCAATGGTGGCACCGGTCTCGTACATATACCGGGTAGCACGCATGGCATATTTCCCGGTCATGACCCCGCCATGAACCGCTTCAATGTCATTCATGGCCGGCATAAAGGCCGTACCGCTTTTACGGCGAAGGGTGTGATTTTCAGCCCCAACCCCCATGGATAATTCCGTGAGACCGCAGGCCACATCCTTAATGGCCAGATGCACAGCCATGGCACCGGCTGAACAGGCGCTTTCCACATTGATAATGGGAGCGGTGCCGCAGATGCCGATATCTTTAAATATGGTCTGACCGGTGACAATCCCGTTATGGGCGTTTCCCACATAGGCGCTGCCGATCATGCCCGGTTTTTCAATATTGGAGGCTTTGATGGCCTGAAACGCTGCCAAACGGCCCAGTTCATCATAATCCATTTTGTGCTTGCCAAAGGTTGTCTCTCCTACGCCTGCGATATATACATCTCTTTGTAATTTCATAGCTGTCTCCTAAACTTTCTCGAACATATAGCTGGTGATGGGAAGACCGTCTGCATTCATCCGGATGGGGCCTGTGGTCAGTTCAACTTCTTCATCACATTTAAAGGTATTCACCTCGCCTTTCAGCATGGCAAAAATCCTGATATTTTCCGGCAGATCAATATACCCGCAGATATAGGGGGTTTTCAGGCCCGGCTGACCGATATACAGATCAGAAAAACTATACAGGGTTCCCCTTCTTGACAGGGGAACCATTTCAAATTCCTCCCCCCAGCAGGTTGGGCAGGGTGTCAGCTTGGGAAAATCAAGCTGACCACATTTTTTACATTTATATCCTTTAAGATACGGCAATCCATTTTTAGGAACTTCGAGCAAATCCGGATGATAGAATGTGATATCCGGCTCTTTTTCGCTTTTCTTTTTCTCAGCCATGGGGCCCTCCTTTGTCTTCTTTGAACAGGAATCAATCCTTATATGGTATCGATCCTGTTGATTTTTTTATATTAAATCAAAAATTTTCGATAATCATTCATCTGAAATGATGCTATGATTAAGTCAATTATTGAGGAATATTCAACCATATTGATTTTTTAGTGTCAAGGGATTTTAATAAAATTTTTTAATTTATTTATTAAAATCGCGTCCGAACAAATATTCGCTATATTTCATAACTAATTGTTTTTTATAAAATTTTTATAAAAATCATCCATTTATAAACAAAAAATTCTATATTTTAAAGAATTCAAGGAGTTTGAAACAACTAATCTATGGTTAATTGAATATCAATCAAAAATTATAAATTTTGCTTAATGTTCTGAAATCCTGATTTATGAATAAAAAAACAACGGTTTTTAATTCAGCGCCCTCTTTTTGCAAAATAAAACAAAAGAGGGGAAGCAAAGCTGCTTCCCCTCTAATTAAACACCATAATAAGGCGCTCCGAAATCTCAGCGTCTATAATGTTTATGTTCTTTTAACCGATAATTTTATTGAATGATTAAATATTTTCAAATACATTTTCCACCTCACGGGTGACAGCCCTACAGAGCAAAGTAATTATGGTCTCAAGCTCCGACATCATTTTAAGCGGGGTGACGCGTTCGAGGACAAACCAGCGGATGGCAAGATGAGAAAAAGTGCCTAAAAAAAGATTTCTGAAAACCCTGTTGTTCAGATCCGGACGAAATACCTTAAGCTTTTTTCCCTCATTTAATATTTCATAAAGCATCTCATTGGTATCTAAAAATGCAACAAAGGCCTCTGTGTTGTAAAATTGCTTATTCAATTTTATGTCACATAAAAAAATAGATAAAAACTCGCTGTCTGTCGAAAAAATCCTGAAATACTCGCAGATAAAGCTCCTGAGTTTCTCCAGAGGATCTTTGGGTTCAAAAACCTGCTTCAGTCTGATCTGATATTGAAGAAACTTCCCCTTGGGGATGGAATACAATAAATCCTGTTTGTTTTTAAAATATTCATATATCGTTCCCTCGGCAACCCCCGCTTTCTCGGCAATTTCAAGCATAGTGGCTTTGCGGTGCCCTTTCTGGGCAAAAATCGACACAGCCGCATCCAGAACCCGCGATGCCTTGTCTATCTTAACAGCTTCAGTTCCCACCGATGCAACAGGGTTTATATTGATGGAAGACTCGTCGGATTCGATTCCGATCATGGCCATGATCAGGGCCATAATGGATTCAAAATCCGACATGGTTTCTTCAATCTCACGGTATGCGAGGCAGCTTAAGGATTCTTCATCCAAAAATCCGAAAATCATATCCCGTACAATACCAATCTCAAAATCATCCCTGAAATATTTCTCATTCACCCCTTTTTTTAAAATCGCCAGCATGACCCCGGCATACCGCTGAAGCGCCTTATATCC
>JAABTB010000081.1 GCA_011390085.1 Desulfobacula sp. | reverse complement strand
TGATTATAGAAATCTTTATTGGAACGGCATTCAAACAAAAGATTTTTCATCATTCTTGCATCCCCGGAACTGAAGTCATTCTGGTAGAGATGGAACCAGACCATTTTCCCCAAATGAGATACCGGCCCCATAAGCCCTTTAAAATGAAACAACAGCTCATTATGGGATTTTTCAATCAGCTCTTCTATGGAAGAAAAAAGCAGATCTTCCTTGTTTTCAAAATAATGATATATGATCGAATCAACGACATCGGCCTTTTTAGCTATTTCCGAGACCGTTGAATTTGCAAGACCTTTTTCAGCAAATACCTCCTGGGCCGCCCTGAGTATGGCTTTTTTTTTCCCATTTTTGTTACCCATTCAGATTTATTCTCCACATTCTATTTATCATCACGTTCTATATAACTCCTTATTTAGAGTTTTAATTCTATTAAATCAACAGATAATGGGAATTATACTGTTTTTTGAATTTTATTCAACAATTTATTTATTGAGGTTTATTCAACACTGCTTTTTTTGATTTGAAAAACCGACAGGTCATTGCTGCAAGAGGCCTATGAATTTGCAGTAGTGCTGACAGTTTTAATAAATTATATATAATTTAAATACGTTAAGTAACTATTGAGGAAAAATTTAAAACTATATTTAAATTTATTTTTAAAAAATTGCTTGACAAAGCAAAATCATATTGATTGAATACGCCTCAGTTATTGTAAGAGATGATTCAATAACTAAATAGTTATTTTTTGAATATCCTGATGTTGGTATGATGTTGTCGCGGTAATTTTTGGGAGCTGTATTTACATTTTGCAAATAGTGTTTGAGTATTTTGTATATTTAAGTGATTTACCATGTTTCAAAAAATCAAAAAGAATGCTTTGCGAAACATGAAGGGTACTGCAATCCGCCGAAGCGAGTTTTGCAATATGTTGTTTAAAAAACGAACAATTTAAAGCAAGGAGGATCAAATGTCAAAATGTGAACAATGCGCTTTTTTCTTTCCAATCCCTGAAAAGGATATGGATTTTGAACCCGGCAAAGGGGATTGCGTCCTGCAGCAGGAAGATACAAAGGGCAAATTCTGGCTGTCAAAGCCGGTATTGGAAAGCTCTGCCGCCTGTCAGCATCACAGGTCGAAACGGTGATAAAGGCTTTTAGCCATACCGAACAATCCGATCATTATTAATTTAATAAACTTTGATGCCAAACAGGAGAAAATACCATGCCGACGACCGAAAGAACCGCAAGACTGAAAAACAGATGCCGCTTTAAACACGTAGCAGGCGGCGAATACGTAGATGCCGGAGTAAAAGCCGGTGTAGAACGTGCAAGACTGATAACCGAGTCCCATAAGAAAAATGTGGGTGAGGCCAATTGTATCATCAGGGCTAAAGGGCTTGAGAACATCCTTAATAATATCACCATCCACATCCAGGATGATGAACTCATTGTCGGGGCCAATACCGAACATCCCGATTATTTCCCCATGTACCCTGAACTCTCCTATTATTCAACCGTGGATATGGTTGAAAGCCGGTATTGCGACCATAAAGATGAAATGCGGGAAATTGCCGAATACTGGAGACCCTATACCATCCAGACAAAAGGCGAAAAATATTTTACACCCGAAGAAATCGGGATCATGTATTCCGCCACAACAGTTCAGCCGCCCATGTTTGTTACCGCATTTTCCAGCATCGTTCCCAATTATGAGTCCGTCATCGAAGACGGCTTGCTCAAACGAATCGAAGCAGTTGAAAAAAATATCGCCGACGCCAATGCCAATATGCGCAAATCTCCCTGGAATGCACCGGAAAATCTGCATTATCTCGACAAACTGGATCAGTGGAAAGCCATGGTCATTGCTATGAAAGCTGTTGTGGGCTGGGCCCAGAGGCATGCAAGACTGGCCAAAATCATGGCTGAAAACTTTTTAGCTGAGCCAAAAAGAAAAGCTGAACTGCTTGAGATTGCAGATATCTGCCGACACGTCCCGGCCTATCCGGCCCGAGGCTTGCGAGATGCCATGCAGACCAAATGGTTTACCTATCTTCTTTGCCACTCCATAGAACGCTACAGCAGCGGCTATGGCCAGAAAGAAGACAAATTGCTCTGGCCTTTTTTTAAAAAAAGCGTCATTGATAAAACCGTACAACCCATGACCCGTGAACAAGCCGTAGAACTTTTTGAATGTGAACGCTTAAAAGTATCCGAACACGGATCCACAAAGGGAAGACAGCTTCGTGAATTCTTTGCCGGGTCCAACGACCTTTTCATCCTGACCCTGGGAGGGATCAATCCGGATGGGTCCGATGCCAGCAACGACTGCACCAATGCCATCCTTGAAGCCACTGAAAGCATTATCACGACAGAACCCTCCATTTCATTCAGGTGGAATGAAATCGGCAATGTCGAGACAAAGAAGAAAGTATTCAACTGCATTAAAAAAGGGTTTGGCTTCCCCTCTATTAAAAATGATGAAATGAATATCGATCAATTGGTCAAATACTTTAATGTTCCGCTGGAAGTTGCCAGGGATTGGGCACTTGTTCTCTGCATGTCTCCGGGCGTCACCGGCCGCAGGGGAACCCAGAAAACAAGAAGTGAGGGCGGGTCTGATGTCTATCCGGCCAAGGTCATGGAAATTGCCCTGACCAACGGATTTGACGAATTCTTCACCAATATCCAATTGGGGCCTGAAACAGGTAATGCCGCGGAATTCACCAGTTTCGACCAGGTCTGGAATGCCCTGAAACTTCAGCTCCGCTTTGCCATTGAACTGAGCCTTCGGTCCAAGGATGTGGGCCGTGTCATGGAACTCAAACACCTTTGCTGTCCGTTTATTTCCAGTATTG
>JAABTB010000080.1 GCA_011390085.1 Desulfobacula sp. | reverse complement strand
TTTTGCCATTGACGTCAGGCATTCAATCACTTTGGCAACGGCCTTATCAATCCCCCGTTTGATGCCCATGGGGTTGTTGCCGGCAACAACCAGTCTCTGACCATTTTCATAGATTGCTCTTGCAAGAACAGTCGCCGTGGTTGTCCCGTCACCGGCCATATCAGAGGTTTTGCTGGCCACTTCCTTTACCATCTGGGCGCCCATGTTTTCAAATTTGTCTTCAAGCTCGATTTCTTTTGCAACCGTTACACCATCTTTGGTTACATTGGGTGATCCCCAGGACTTTTCAATAACCACGTTTCTGCCTTTTGGGCCCAAAGTAACCACGACTGCATCTGCAAGTGCCTTTACGCCATTCAGCATTGCTTCACGGGCTTTGGCATCATATTTAATTTCTTTTGCCATCTTTAATAATCTCCATTTCTTTCTTTATCTGTATGGTTATTCAATAATTCCAAGAACATCGTCCTGACGTAAGATAAGATAATCCGAACCGTCTATTTTCACTTCAGTTCCGCCGTATTTGCTGAAAAGAACACGATCACCGACTTTTACATCCATGGGGAGAAGTTTTCCGTCTTCACCCATCCGGCCATTACCTGTAGCCACGACTTTTCCCTCTACCGGCTTTTCTTTGGCCGTGTCCGGGATAATAATCCCGCCTTTGGTTTTAACATCCTCTTCCACACGCTGAACCAGAATTCTGTCACTTAGTGGTCTCAAACTCATGATCAATTTCTCCTTTAAATCCTATTTGTTGCGTTAATGTATTTGGTATATTTGTTTTGAGGCGCTGCTCGATTAGTCTGAATCTTTAGCAGTAACCTTTTTTGATTCGCTGGATGTTGTATCGGTTTTTGTTTCTGGTTTTGTTTCTGGTTTTGTTTCACTCCCTGTTTTTGCTCCGCCATAATCAGTAACATACCAACCCGATCCTTTAAGATGAAACGAACTCTGTGAAATGAGTTTGCTCAAATTGCCCCTGCAATTAGGACAAATCGTTCGAACCGGATCTGATATTTTCTGAAACACCTCTTCTATTTTTCCACAATCCTTACATTCATACTCATAAACCGGCATTTTTCCAATTCTCCGTTTTTTTTGGTCCTCTCGAAAAATCATTCATAAAATAACTCGCCTTTCTTCCTTGTCAAGAAAGTTTGTTCATATTTTTTTTGCATAGAATTTCAGAGAGGATCTTTACGCCAATCCTTATAAAATTCAAATACTTTCGTCATACCCGGAATAGGAAAAGGCTTTAAAATTTCAAAGGTCAGAAGATGGACCTGTCTTTCTTCGTCCAGAGTGACATCTGCCTCATTTTTATTCTCATAGCGCTGTTTATGCTTTGAAAAACGAATAATGTGAACAAGCTCATGACTGAGGATATATAAAAGGAAGGGCTCCAGAAAAAAATTTTCCCTTTGAACCGCACAAAGTATAGCCTTGTCCTGAAGACATACTTTATAAAGAGTGTATGAAGACGAACTGAGGGATGCCTCGTTTTTCCGTGCTTCATATTTTATCACCTGGGCAAAGGGGCCCTCCACCTGCTCATGCCCTTCAAGATCCATGGCGGTCTTAATGTCATACCGGTTTCGCAGCCATTGGCCTGAAGACATTTTAAAAAAATTGTTCACCAGTTCCTCTGAAATTTTAACCGCTTCCTCCACCTTTAAAAGCTCTTCGCTATTAAAATATTCAGATTGATGCATCCTGTGTATTTTTCCGTATGAATAAAAAAATGGACATTTGGCAAAATCCTATGCTATAGTGCCCAGTCAACTCAATCAATTTAAATATAGGCTAAATAAAAGGAGGTGATTTTTTTGAGCAGTGTAATGAAAAAGCGGAGAAAAAAGATGAGAAAGCATAAACATAAAAAACTCCTTGCCAAAACCAGACACCAGAGAAAGAAAAAATAGCTTTTACCATACCTGGAGTATTGAGTTGCAAAAAACTCAACTCAATACTCAACTCTTACTCTTTTCCAATCCCTTTTAAATACTTCATGAAATCAGAACTGGTTGAAAGGATCAGGGTGGTATCTTTTTTCAATGACTCTCTGTATACTTCCAGGGATTTCACAAATGAATAAAATTCCGGATCAGCCCCATATGCGCTCGCATAAATTTTTGCAGCTTCAGCATCGGCATCCCCTTTTATTTTCTGGGAATCCCTGTATGCCTGGGATTTAATGACCTGGAGTTCTTTTTCCTTTTCTCCGCGGATATTGCTTGCTTCTCCTGCTCCCTCGGCCCTGTATTTTTCTGCGATCTGTTTTCTTTCTGCGATCATTCGTTCATAAACAGCCTGCCGTACATTATCAATATAATTGATCCGCTTGATCTTCACATCAACCAGCTCGATACCGAACTCTTTTAATTTTTCACTGGCCTGTTCAACGATGAGCCTTGTAATCTCATCCCTTCCAAGGTTGATTTTATATTGAACCCGCTGAACATTTTCATCAACATCATATTCAAATGTATCCATGGACCGGTCTGTATTCCTGACGGTTTCAACCAACGGATGAGAGGTGATCAGATTCCTTACCGCAGGATCAACAATCCCATTCAGGCGGTCAATGGCAGAGCTCTCATTGTTCACGGTCTGAATAAATTTTACCGGATCGATAATTTTCCAGCGGGCAAAGCTGTCCACATAAATATAGGTCTTATCCTGGGTCGGGACCTGGCCGGGAATCCCATCCCAGGTCAAGAGATTTTTAGCGAAAATATTGGCTTTCTGAAAAAAAGGCAGCTTGAATTTCAAACCCGGACTGGTGATGGGGTCGCCCACCACCTTACCGAATTGCGTGATGACCACCTGCTCTGTTTCATCAACCGTATAAGCTGCATTATAGGCCAGAAAAATACCTGCCGCAAAAACAATCAAAATTATATTTTTTATCATATTATTCCTATCCCGCCTCTTTACTTTATTTAAGGGGTCTGGTTCTGGGGAAGCGAAATTCCACCGCTCATATTTAATAAGGGAAGCAAATTTTTCTGGTCTGAATCAATAATATATTTTGTCCCGAGTTTCGGGTAAACTTCCAGCATTGCTTCCAGATAGAGTCGTTTTTTTGTGATATCCTTGGCTTTTAGATATTCCTGAAAAATAGCCGTATATTTATCGGCATCGCCCTTGGCCCGATTGACTCTGTCAATGGCATACCCTTCCGCATCCTTTAAGACCCGCCTTGCTTCACCACGGGCCAGCGGGACTGCCTGATTATATTCTTCCCTTGCTTTATAGATGGTTTGTTCTTTTTCCTGGGTGGCCTGGTTTACCTCATTGAAGGAGGGCTGAACCGGATCAGGAACATTTGTTTTTTTCATTTCGATGGTAATGATGCTGATACCGGACTGGGCCCGGTCCATCTCTTTTTGAAGAATTTCCCTTGCCGCAAGGGCAATTTCCTCCCGTTTACTGATGACCTCATTGATGCTTCGGTCACCGACAACGGTTCTCATGGTAGCTTCGGACATGTCACGCAGAATAGCCCTGACATCCTTGATTTTAAACAGATAATCCAGAGGGTTTAAAATTCTGTATTGAACAATCCAGGGAACCACTGCAACATTCAGATCCCCGGTCAACATGAGGGGGGTTTCCTGGGAAGCGCTGTCATTGACCGGTGTGTAATTGCCCGCCGTCTTCTCGGTATCAAGCCCGAATTCTTCCTGATATACCCTTTTCACCTTAACTTTTGTGAGTTTTTCAATCCCGGTCGGAAATTTAAAATTCAATCCGGGTTGGGCCGTCCTGGTATACTCCCCAAATCGCTGGATAACCCCGACCTCGTCGGTTGCAATCGTAAAAACACTTGAAACAGCCAAAAGAGCAACCAGAAGCAAAAGAGCAATAGGAACAATGCCTGATTTCTTAAGGTTTCTGAATCGCTCCACCAGTTCATCCATCTGGGGCGGCTTAGGCATACCCATTCCTCCGCCTTCTTTTTTATTCTCGTATTTCTGCTGGTTTTCCCTTAATTTATCCCAATCCCAATTCATAAATAATGTCCTGTCTCTTGATTTCTTTAAAGTATAATGCTTGAAATATAGTCATATTTATATGGATCAGCTCTAAAAGGCAATATTTTTTTGGAATCCGCTCATCGGTAAAAATTTTTGAACGGCATCGGCCGAGTATTTTTTAGTATATCCAGTATGAATTATATGATATGGAATAGAGGGTCTCATCGAGAACAAGGATATATTCAAATTGGACAAAAAGAATAAAAGCAACCTGATTCATATCAGTGATATTTTAAATTCAGCGCTGGGAAAATTCAGACCGGCTCAGGACACATGGATGATGCGGATCTGGGATATCTGGGAAGCTGCTGTGGGCAAACCCATTTCCATGAATGCCAAACCCGATTCCTTCAAGGATGGAATCCTCATCGTGAATGTATCAAGTTCCACATGGATTCATCAGCTCACATTTCTTGAAAAGGAAATGATCGTGAATATCAACCATCACCTTGATCAGCCCCTGGTCAAAAAAATCCGGTATAAAATTGGAAAAATTCTCGGTTGATGACGCCCATCAACTCAATATCTCCCAACCGGAAAAAGGGTATCGTTTCTCCCTGGACTCACTGATTCTTGCAGCCCATATCCACCCCAAAGGCAATGAAACCGTTATGGATCTGGGATGCGGGTGCGGGATCATTTCTCTTATCCTGGCCCGGAGATATCCGGATCTGAAAATTACAGGCATTGAGATCCAGGAAGAACTATATGATTTCGCCCGAAAAAACATTCTTGCCAACGGTTTTGAAAAAACTATCCATATTTTTCATGAGGATATCAGGACCTTTCAATCGAGCAGAATAGATACCAGGGTTGATATCATTGTTTCCAATCCCCCCTATAAGAAACTCGGAACCGGCAGGATTAATCCTGATCCCCAAAGGGCCGTGGCTCGACATGAATCCGCCCTTAACATTGATGCGCTGGTTGAATGTTCAAGCCGCCTGATCAGTGATCAGGGGCTTTTTTTCGTTATTTTTCCCTTTGATCGGCTACCGGACCTGTCCATGGCCCTGACGCGACATCAGTTTTATCCTGAATTTATACGGCCTGTTCATATTAAGCCCAACACAAAAGCAAGGCGCGTCATTGTCCAAGCCGTGAAAAACCCCGGCACGCAATGTTCTCTGCCCCCGGCCCTTTGTATCTATACCCCTGAAAATAAATTTACCAAAGAATATCTTTCCCTGTTTAGATCTTGACACAATTATAAAAAGATACTATTTTGCCCTGAATCAGAATTAATGCGGAGAGGTGGCCGAGCTGGCTGAAGGTGCACGCCTGGAAAGCGTGTGTACTCCAAAAGGGTACCGAGGGTTCGAATCCCTCCTTCTCCGCCACTAACCATATCGGATAGCATGTCATACCAAGTATTAGCACTCAAATACCGCCCCCAGACCTTTGATGATGTGATAGGACAGAATCATGTCGTTACCACCCTTAAAAATGCCGTTTCCTCCGACCGGGTAGCCCATGCCATTCTTTTTACAGGGCCCAGGGGTACAGGAAAAACCACCATTGCCCGGATTTTAGCCAAGGCCATGAACTGCAAAAACGGCCCTTCGGCTTTTCCCTGCAACACTTGCCGGATCTGTAAGGATATCATCGAAGGACACTGTACCGATGTCTTTGAAATTGACGGAGCATCCAATAACAGTGTGGATCAGGTCCGGGACTTAAGGGAAAACGTCACTTATATGCCTTCATCGGCAAAATATAAAATATATATTATTGATGAAGTGCATATGCTGTCCACAGCCGCTTTTAACGCCCTTCTCAAAACCCTTGAAGAACCCCCCGGCCATGTGATGTTCATATTTGCCACCACCGAGGTGCATAAGATTCCATCAACCATCTTGTCCCGATGTCAGCGGCACGACCTTATCCGGATCCCGGTTGAATTGATTTCAGGCCACTTAAAACGTCTTTGCATAAAAGAAGGCTTTCTTATAAAAGAAGAAAGCATTGATCTCATTGCCCGTGAAGCAGACGGTTCCATACGGGATGGATTAAGTCTTCTGGACAGGATACTGTCTTCAACCACAAATAAAGAAATTGACCCCCAATGGATACTAAATGCCCTTGGCGTCATAGATCATCAGGTGATGCACGATATCTGCACCGCCATATTGAAAAAAAACGGGGCAAGAATCATCGAACTTATTGAACGGGTGAATGATTCCGGAATTGATCTGAAAAAATTTTATGCCGATATCCTTCTCTATTTCAGAAATTTCAGCGTGATCCGGCTATGCGGACGGCAAAGCCCTGCCGTCAATATTGCAGAATCGGAAAAAGAACTCTTGTTTCAAAGGGCCTCCGATGTCCCCATGGCAAATATACAGGCCATCCTGGAAACCCTTTTAGAAGAGGAAAACCTTGTGAGGTATTCGTCTCATACCCGGATTGCCATTGAAATGGTCCTGCTTAAACTCGTGCAGACGGATTCCGGAGCCGGGGTTGACCACATCATTCATCAGTTGGATGCTCTTGCAAAACAGATCGGCTCCATGGCATCGGACTCCGGATATTCGCCGGCGCCGATACCTCAGCCGGAATCAGGCCCGACGCATTCCCTAAGAGGAGAAGAAAAACCGCTACCGGCTGAAAAAACTCCGGATATACCCCGGGAATCTGTTCCGGACCGGAACTATTCTCAGGGTCCTTCCTCAATATCCGAGCAAAACACCTGGGAAAATTTTTTAAAAAAAATAGAACAAACCCAGCCCTTTATTTTTGCCCTTCTAACAAAGGGGTCTGTCAAAGAAAACCCCCATGGTGAAATCATCGTTGAACTTGAAAACTGTTCTTCCTTTGATAAAAATAGGCTTGAGAATAAAGAAAATGAACTCAAACATCTGTGCAGGGAATTTCTTGAAAAAAATCTGACCCTTAAAATAATATTGCAGGATAACAGACTCAACGACTCCCTTGAGCAAAAAAATGAAATCAAAGCCCGGCAGGCTGCTTTAAACCATCCCCTGGTGGTTGAAGCGCAGCGGCTTTTTAACGGAGAAATCATTAATTCTTAAAAGGATCTAAATTATGATGAACAATATGCACGCAATGATGAAACAGGCCCAGAAGCTCCAGAAAAAAATGCTGCAAACCCAGCAGGAAATGGCCACAAAGACCATTGAAGCTTCATCCGGCGGCGGCATGGTCAAGGTTGTGGCCAATGGCGCCCAGAAAATCGAATCCATTGTTCTTGAAAAAGAAGTGGTGAACCCCGATGATATTGAAATGCTTCAGGACCTTGTTCTGGCAGCGGTTAATGATGCATTGGCCAAATCCCAGGAAATGGTATCATCTGAAATGGGCAAACTGACCGGCGGATTAAATATTCCTGGTTTTTAACCCCGCCATGACCCACTATCCTGAACCGATCATAAAACTGATTCAAAGCCTGTCCAGGCTCCCCGGCATAGGTAAAAAGACGGCGGAAAGGCTGACCCTTCACATCCTTCATGCCTCACCCGGGGAAGCTGCAACCCTGGCGGCCGATATTATCGAGCTGAAAAGCAGTATCCGGCTCTGTGAAATCTGTTTCTCCTTCAGCGATCAGGAAAGATGCCGGATATGCACCGACCCTTCAAGAGACAAATCCCTTATCTGTGTTGTGGAAAATCCAACGGATATGGCCGCCATCGAAAAATCAAAGGGATATCACGGTATTTATCATATCCTGGGCGGGCTTCTGTCTCCCATTGACGGTATCGGCCCGGATGATATCCGGATCAAAGAACTAATGAAAAGAGCCGTTCCCGAAAAAATTAAGGAAATCATTCTGGCTACAAAAACCAATGTGGAAGGGGAGGCAACAGCCTCCTATATCCTGGCAAAACTGAAAAAAACAAATATACGCCTCACCCGGATTGCTTCTGGAATTCCCATGGGAGGAGATCTGCAATACATCGATCATCTCACCATGCAAAAAGCCATGGAAAAACGATATGGATTCTGAACAACCGACTACCGGGGATGATATTTTCTCATGCCGACAATGCGGTGATTGCTGTAAAGGATTTGGCGGAACCTATGTCACGGCACTGGATATCGGCCGGATATCGGCCTATATCGGTTTTGATCCGAACCGGTTTTCTGACCGGTATTGTGAAAAATCCGGATCAAGGTATGTCCTGGCCTGTGGCAGGGAGGGTTACTGTATTTTTTTCGATCGGGAAAAACAATGCACCATTCATCCGGTCAAGCCCTATATGTGCAAAGCATGGCCATTTATTGAAGCCGTCATCCGCCACCCTGAAAACTGGAATATGATGGCTAATTCATGTCCTGGAATGAGAAAAGACATCCCCAAAGAAGCACTTGAAAAAATCGTAGGACGTGAAAAAGAAAAGCTCAATATGTCCATCCCAAAAACCTGATTTGCAGATCAATCAACCGGGATCCGGCGGATAAATTTTACCCCTATCCCTTTTTTCTGGAA
>JAABTB010000007.1 GCA_011390085.1 Desulfobacula sp. | reverse complement strand
ATTCGATCGGTATTATATAGGTAAGTTTCATTCATGAGGCCAATATGACCCAGGGAAAATCATTATCTGCTTTGGACATTGCTCAAGAGCTGAATGTCGGCAAAGCCACCATAAAATTTCTCTTAAGAAGATTTAAAAAATGGTTGCCCTATGAACCATCCAATGGGGTGCCCTATTACCGGCCCGAAAGCATAAAAATTATCATCAAAATACTTGAATATCTTGAAACCGGAATGCTTCCCGGAGACATCGACAACTGTCTTGACGCCTTGTCTAACTCAGATCCGGACCCCGGTTTCTATCCTTCTTTCACTATTCCGCAGGATGAAGACATCCACATAAACAAGGAGGGGGCAATACTTTTAAAAACACTTTTCAGCGACCTTAATAACCAACAGAAAAGAATTGCCGTCGCACATGAAAAAAGAGCTGCTGCTGAAGAAAGAAAAGCCGTGGCCATTGAGAAACGTGCCCAAGCTGAAGAAAAAAAAGCTGAGGCCATGAACAATATAGCCAATGCTTTGCAGGAAATGAACCGGCTAAGAGGAGGAGGGTTCGAGTCTGTTTCCCAAAATATGGTTCATCACGCGGCAAAAGCCCTGACGATTGATGAGGCAGACCCGATGGTCGAGGAAATGGAGAACGGTTTTGTTGCCTCGGCGGAGGCATTTGAGATTCAAATGGAAACTCCGGAAAACTGCCTTACCGAAGAATCGGAAATTGATGATTTATCCCTTTTAATCGAAGATGAATTTCAGAACCCTGAAGGCCCCCCGGATAATCTGGACGATTTGTCCGCTTTAATCGAAACGGATGTCTTCCAATCAACGGATATTCAAATTGATGACCTGTCCGATCTGCTTGACACGGTACCATTGGAATCGGATACAAATGACAACATGGATGATCTGAGCGGATTGATCTCCCTGGTTGAAGTTCCCATGGACGATCTTTCCGCACTCATTGAACCCATCCAAGATCCTCCATCCCCCCTCCAGGAAGAAAATTCAAAAGAGATAAGACCCATAAACATGGATATTTCTCCTGATGACGGCATTGAAAAATATAAGGCTGCCATTATGAAGGTTATTCTCGAACTTAAAACAGACGGCCTTAGTGCTGAAGAAACCACGCTTCTGCTCAATAAGAATAAAATCCGAACCCTATCCGGGAAGCCTGAATGGAGCCAAAAGGCGATTTCACAAATTTATAAATTCATAGGCGCAGTAAAATAAAGGGCATTTATTTCGCACCGGCTGTTTTTGCAAAACCGGTATCCACAAATTTTTCAAGATCAATCAAACTTGTCATGATTTTCATTTCATCCATCATATATTTCTGAATTGTATCCAGATCTTTGATGATCGGGAACAATTCTCCGGTTAAAATACGATCCGGCGGATCTGTAAGAACCTTAAAAATAACATCTTTGTCCTGAGACAGGAAATCCCCTCCGATTATGGAAGCCGGAGAAGGTTGAGCATCAATGGCAAGCCCGGATCTCACAAAACTATCACAGATTTCCTGAACAGCTTCCGGATGTTTCTGGATAATTTCATTTCGCACAACGAAAACGCAACAGGGGTGTTTTGGCCATAGATCCTTGGAAAGATAAAATTCCTCTCCATACCCCTTTGCAATAACCAGAGAACCAAAAGGCTCTGCAACAATAAAGCCGCCGATTTCACCTTCTTCATCGTATTCCAGGGCTTCCGGCATCTGGAACGGGGCCACGACTTCCAATGTTACATCTATCCCTTTATCCGTTGCTCTTCCCGGTTTTAATCCCTTTTCCGACAAAAGTTTGTAAAACAGCATATTATGAACTGAAAGCTGATAAGGGATCAGAACTGTTTTGCCGGCAAAATCCTCTATCTTTTCGATATGGGCTCTTTTGTTTTTCACCAGGATACTGCCTGCCTTATGGGCAAAAAGAAGAAGTTTCAGATCCACTCCTGATTTAAACAGATCCATGGCGGTTGGCGCCAGTATCAAGGCGCCATCCAGGGATTTGGTTGCCAGTGCATCTGCTACCTCGTTCCATCCGTTTTTCACCACAGGGTTTAATGTACAGTGGTCAAATTTTTCCATGCCTTTTTTTAATTTCAAATCGGTTACGCCAAGAATAAGATGATCTGTAATTTTTAGATAACCAATCCTTATTGCAGGTTTTTCGGCCATTGTGGTATCCTCCGGGTTATATGCATGGATTAAGACATTCTCTTTTATTATGCTTAACTTGTTTTTAATGTCAACAAGAAACTAATTGCTAACCGTATCCCTGGGTTTTGACAGATAAAGCTCTCCGAGGCTCAGATCCTCAGGCGTCGTAATTTTGATATTCAGCTTGGAGCCTTTGACGATTTGGACTTTTCCTCCAAAATGTTCAAAAATTGAAGCATCGTCGGTTCCCCAAAAAGAGGTTTTTATTGCATATTCAAACGCCGCGAGAATAGGTTTCAAATAAAAACATTGAGGTGTCTGAATCAGATATAAATGTTCTCTGCTGATGGTTTTTTGAACGCTCAAATCAGGAAGAGCCTGTTTAACAGTATCAGAAATACCAATGCCGGGAACGCAGGCCGCCGAGGGAATCACATTCTTGATACAGTTTCGGATAATATCCTGGTCAACAAACGGACGGACGCCGTCATGGATCAAAACCACAGCTTCTGTTCCGGGTGCAAGCGTATTGCGGATATATTTCAACCCCTTAAAGACCGAATCCTGTCGGCGATTTCCACCGGCAATGAGATAAATCTTGTTCGCTACGCCATAGGGCTCAAGCAGGTTGGATTTACAGTATTCCATATCATTTTCCGGAACCACAAGGATGATTTTCCCGATATCCTCAATGGTACAGAATGCCATGACCGTTCGGGTAAGAATGGGGATGCCGTTAAGCAGGAGATATTGCTTCTTTGTTTCTGAATTCATGCGCAAGCCGCTGCCTGCTGCGACAATTACGGCGAAATGCATTTTCATATCAGCACAAATAGGACAGTTCCCTAGGTAAGGGAATTCCTTTCCCCATGAGATCTTCCCCATAATTCACACTTGAAAGTATTTTAATATCCTTTAAGGCGCGGATATCTCCTTTAAACCGGACGGTTTCAATTTCCTCTTTTTTGATTTTTCCTCCGGCCCATTGAATATCAAGTACGCTTGAGGCATCGAAGATGTCACTATTAACAAGCATTTTTACTTCGCCTCCATAATGTTGAACAATTTTTGCCACCAGAAGGCTTGGACGGCTATGAAATCCTCTATCTTTCGGAATCCCGACTTCAATGGTGGATGTTTCCATATTTTCATTCAATATTTTCAGTGCCACCGCTTTTCCGGATGATAAAAATTTCCAGGCATAATACAGGCAGAAATTAATGGCCCGGTCCAGGACAAAATCCGGATCAATGAGGTTGGAAAGGGATTCACTCACATTTTTATATACATCCTTAAACCCGATATCATGGAGATGCCTTTCATAAAAATGCAGAAGACTGCCTGCTACCTGCAACAGGTGAAAAACAATTGAAAAATGACTTCTCAACTGCTCTAAGATCAAGTTTTGCGAAGAGGATTTGGTATTGACAACATATGAATCAAATGAAGATTGAATATTATGAATCAACATTTCATATCGCCGGATGATAACCTCATTGAACTGATCAGGGACAAGGGTATTGATTGTTTTTAAATCATATCGCTCATAGAATGCAAATTGCTCAAAATCTTTGACAACCTCTAAAAACTCACTGGAAATTCGTGTTAAATTTTCTCTTTGCTGGGCTTTGGAATTAAAATCATCAATATTATGATCGAGCTGTTGGATTGAAGAGATTCCCGGGAAAAAGCTCAAATCATATCCTTTATCCGGTAATTTAATCTTGAGCCGGCGGGCTTCTTCAAGAATAACCGGTGCGGCAAGCTTAATGGCTTCCTGGAGGATTTTCAGCGTGTCTAAGGCTTCAAGCTGGAAAGTGTCATATCGCGTATTTTCAAAAAAATAAAATTTAAATCGATTCAAAATATGCCGCTGGGAATAGCAGGCCAAGGCAAGATGTCTTATGGTCGCAGATAATTCACGATAGAATATCCACTCTTTATTTTTTTTGGCCCCATGAAAATCAAGAAAATCTTCAAGAATATGGGATGTTGTAATCAGCTTAGAGTATAATTTCTTTGTAAAAATATAGCTATCATCATTCAGCTCAACAACGAACAGAATACATTTAAGGTATTCAAAGGAAAATATATTTACCTTTTCTTTAAAAGAAATATCACATGTAAACGTCATCATTACATCCAGAATTTAAAAAAAATCGGCCTGACCGATTGATAAGCCGAATTCTGTTACCTGTTCTTGTTACCTTAAACAGGTCAACGATCATTCATCTGGGATACACGTTGCCGTGCACCTCAAGCAACCTACCCGAAAACTTGGGCGGACAGCCCTCAAACGTTTCCCTATTTGGTCTTGCACCGGACGGGGTTTACCAAGCTTTTCCAGTCACCTGGAAAACTGGTGCGCTCTTACCGCACCGTTTCACCCTTACCTGTATCTGAATCGATACAGGCGGTCTACTCTCTGTTGCACTTTCCTTCACGTCACCGTGACTCCATGTTATGGAGCGTCCTGTCCTATGGTGTTCGGACTTTCCTCCAGGTTTAACACCCAGCGATCGTTTTGCCTGGTCAGACCGATTTTTTATTTTTTTATATGGTAAAGGATTCTACTGCATTGCGGGCACGAAATCAATGACTTCCCTCGTTGAACCTCTATATATAACTGGGGTGGAATATTCATGAAACATCCCATGCAGACTTCATTTTTCACATTGACAACGGCAAGGCCCTGGTTCATCTTTGATATTTTATTAAATCTGTTCATTAATGAAGGCTCAAGCGTTTTTCCGATTTCTGCCCTGCGTTCCAGATATTCTGCAAGCATCTCCCGGTCTTCTGTGGTCTTTTTGTCAATCTCTTTTTGTTCCGAGTCTATTTGCGCATCCAGAAGATTAAATTCTTTTTCGCTCTCTTGAACTATTTTTTCGATTTTTTCCTTTTCATCCAGATGTTCAATGAGTTCGCTTTCCAATGCATCCTTTCTTTTTTTGCTGTCATCGACCTCCCTTAAAAAAAGTTGATATTCCTTATTGGTTTTCACCATCCTAAGTTTTTCATTGCTTTTGACAATGCGATCGTCGATCATTTGTATTTCTCTTTCAAGATCACGGCAAACCTCTGCCGCCTTTGAAAAATTTTCTTTATTCTCGTCTAAGGCCGTACTAAATTGTTTAAGTTTTGCGCCCAATTTGTTTTTCTCTTTTTCAGACTTCTCCAATATACTTTTTAATCTGACAATTTCCGTTTCCGCTTCCTGGAGTTTCATCAATGTCTCTATATCTTGAACCCGACTCGGTATATCACTCATCATTTCATCCTTATACTATAGTAAATGGATCTTTTTCTTCTTTATATTTTATTAATTCTATATTAAATCCTGCCTCGTGAAAGGCCGGTGTCAATCTTTGAAAAAGTAAATCAATAACCATCCATTCCGAACCAAAATGTCCGACATCGATAATCCCCTTTGAGCATTCTTCCACCTGCCGCGCCTCATGATATTTGATATCTCCGGTGATAAACACATTGGCTCGGGATTTTATGAATTCTTCAATCAAAGACCCGCCGCTGCCGGTGCATATGACAACCGTTTTGACAGTCATATCGACGTCCCCTACGAGTCTGAGATAGGGAAGGTTCAATTTTTCTTTTATCTGAAGGGCAAGCTCCTTTAATGTCAGTGTTTCACCCAGAGATCCAATCCTGCCGATGCCGTTGTGTTCTTTATCTAAACCGCTCATTGAAGGGTCAATTAAAATAGGACTCGTTCTCTTAAGTCCGATGGAAGAGGCAAAATAATCATTTAACCCCCCACTGACCTTGTCTATATTCGTATGAAGGGAAATGATGCCGATCCTATTTTTTGCCGCTATTTCAATAACTTTACCCGGCATCCGATCAAAATTGATGAATTTTTCCCCGGAAAGCATAAGGGGGTGATGTGTTATAATTAGATCAACATTTTCGTTTGCGGCAAAATTTAATAACGTGGGCGAAACATCCAATCCGATCAAGACCTTTTTGACTTTCCAATTCAATGATCCTATTTGAAGGCCTGAATTATCCCAATCTTCCGACAGATTAAAAGGAGCAATTTCATTGAGCAGTGCTAATATGTCCCGTATCTTAACCATGACCATAATGTCTATAAGCAAAAAAAGCGTGGTCGATTACCACGCTTTTCATTGTTTTGTCCGTTCGATATTCTTCAGGAACATTCATATAAGAGATGAACATCCTTTTACGCCTTGGGTTTCTATCATCGTCTGTCCTGATTCTTTCCATTTTGGTGGGCCCACCTGGATTCGAACCAGGGACCGACCGGTTATGAGCCGGTGGCTCTACCAAACTGAGCTATAGGCCCTTTGTGTAAAAAAACTTAAAGTATATAGTATAACTCTCTATAATATGTCAATATTTAATTCTCAATGAATGTCTTAAGTTTCTTGCTCCTTGTGGGGTGCCTCAGTTTTCTTAATGCCTTGGCCTCTATCTGGCGAATCCTTTCCCGTGTGACCGTAAAATCCTTTCCCACTTCTTCCAGTGTATGATCGGATTTTTCACCAATACCGAAACGCATTCGAAGCACTTTTTCTTCCCTGGGTGTCAAAGTGGCCAGAATTTTTCGGGTTTGTTCAGCCAGACTGAAATCAATGGCCGCATCCGAAGGAATGGAAAATTTCTTGTCTTCGATAAAATCACCCAGATGGCTGTCTTCTTCTTCACCAATAGGCGTTTCAAGGGAGATCGGCTCCTTTGCAATTTTTAGGACCCGCCTGACCTTGTCAATGGGAATATCCATTTTTTCAGCGATCTCTTCGGGGGATGGTTCTTTCCCCATTTCCTGGACAAGATATCGTGATGTTCTGATCAATTTATTAATCGTTTCAATCATATGAACGGGGATTCGGATAGTTCTTGCCTGATCGGCAATGGCCCTTGTAATTGCCTGCCTGATCCACCAGGTGGCATAGGTGGAAAATTTATACCCTCTTCTGTATTCGAATTTATCAACGGCCTTCATTAATCCGATATTGCCCTCCTGGATCAAGTCGAGAAATTGCAGCCCCCTGTTGGTATATTTTTTTGCAATGCTCACCACAAGCCGTAAATTTGCTCTTACCAACTCTCTTTTGGCTGCGTCAGCCTCTTTACGGCCTGTATCGACGCAGTGAATAATCTTTTTTAAAAGTTTGGAATCCCCTTTGACCTCATTTCTTCTTAAGGACAACTGGTGTAAAATGGAATCAATATCGTGGAATAAAATTTCAGCCCGGCTCTTTGTTATGGAAGTACAGGTTGTTGCCCAGGAAACAAATTGATCCTGAGAAGACATCTGGTCCAGCATTTTTTGCGTTTTGACGTTAAAGGTTTGGGCGCATCGACTCAATAAGTCTTCAATTTTATCAAACCATACAATGGTGGTTCTGATGTTTTTTTCTATATTGTCTATAACATTAGTTTCGAATCGCCATTTTTTTAGTTCTTCAAAAACAATTTCCGTATGATCAGATATCTCTTTTAAAAGGGTTTCATATTTTTTTGACCCCTTTTTCTCAAGAATCAATTGATCCCTTTTCTTCTGTAGTATTTCATGAATATTCTTGATCGTTCCCAGGGATTCAAGGAATTTTTCCTGCTTTGAGACCTCATCAACCGCTCCGTCTCCTTCATCCACATCCCTTAACACATGTTTTGGACGAATGGATTTTTTTTCCATTTTATCGCCATACAGGAAAATCGTGGATAAGGAGATCGGGCAATCCAGCATAGACCTTAGAACATCCCGCTCTCCCCGTTCGATTTTTTTTGCAATTTCGATTTCACCCTCACGGCTGAGCAGGGTTACCATACCCATTTCTTTGAGATACATTTTTACAGGATCAGTCACAGCGCCAAATTCCATATCGGCACGATCCCTCTTGGATGAAAACGTCTCTTTATGGGTTTGCTTTTCAACATCCTGATCATCGGATTCGACATCATCAAATCTTCGGGAATTATCATGACTGATTTTTTTGAGGGATGTATGGCCTCTTTTTTTATCCAGAGTCTTCTTAATATTTTTATTCATTTTTTCTTTATCAATCAATTTTATACCCAGCTCTTTAAATTGCATGAATACATCTTCTATCTGGTCCGGTGATTTTAAATCTTCAGTAATTGCATCGTTAATTTCGGCATAAGAGAGAGATCCTGTTTTTTTTCCTTTTTTTATTAATTTCTCCATGACTGTATTACTAATGGCCATATTCTCTCCAGACTGATGTGTCTCCGCTGCCATAAAATGCCTCCTAAAGGCTTAAAGTGTTTATCGATGATGTAATTGCTGAATTTCTTCCTGTCGTTTCTTCAACAGTTCAATCAATTCAGAATCACAGCCCTTTTCCGCACTTATGATTTTGTTTGTTAATGTATTTTCCTGTTTTATTCTCACTCTGATAATTCTATTTATTAATGATAGAGCGGTCCCATGGACATCTTCTTCCGAAAAAGAATCCTGAATGGCATAGGACGCTAAAATTTCCTGGTCCCTGTTATTGTCCATCTTTGTCATAACAGAAGTGATAAAAGCATTATGATCCGGATCAACGCTTAATATTTTTGTTGCCAAATGCTTTAAGCGTTCAGAATAAAAATATTTTATAACCTCTTTGGTTTTTATTAAAGGGATGGTTTCCGGATGGTTGAGCATCATGGAAATGATCTGTTCTTCTCTCCGATCAGATTCAAGGTCATTTTCATTCTCTTTGCAGTGATTCTGGGTTGAGGTGGAATTATCCAGATAATATTCCCTGACCTTTTCCAAAACCGCCTTCTCATCAATATGAAGGGTTTCGGCAAGTTCTTTGACGTATAAAGACCTCAAGGCACTGTCTTGAATCAGAATTAAATGCTGTTTCATATCCTCCAGAACCTTTATCCGCCCTTCAACAGAAGACCCATGGGTATCTATGGAAACCTGCAAAAGAAATTGCATTACGGTTTTTGCATTCGACGCAAGCTCAATAAATGCATCTCGTCCATGCTGTACAACATATGAATCCGGATCATTTCCGGCCGGAAGAACCAGTATCCTGATATCCACACCCTCTTGCAGAAAAATTTTAATACTTCTCTTCGCAGCACTGATGCCGGCAGTATCGGAGTCAAAGACCAGCACCATCCTTGCGGCATATCCCTTGAGTATTCTGACATGATCTGATGTCAATGCGGTTCCAAGGCTTGCAACGGTGTTTTTAATGCCATGTTGATAAAGAGATAAAAAATCAAAATATCCTTCAACAATATAGACAAAACCTTCCTGTCTGCAAAACTGTTTAGCAGCATGAAGGCCGTAAAGAATCCGGCTTTTGAAATATACCGGGGTCTCCGGTGAATTAAGGTATTTGGGCATGCCGTCATCCATGACCCGGCCCCCGAAACCTGCCGTCTGCATATTAATATCAAAAATCGGGAATATGATACGGTTTCTGAACCGGTCATAAAACCCGTCTTTTTGTTTTCTTTCCAAAACCAGACCGGACTGGAGGGCATTTTTATTTGAGATTTTATGCTTTCTAAACAGATTAACGATGGTATCCCACCCCTCTGGAGAATAACCCAGCCTGAACTCTTGTATGATCGCCTCGGAAACGCCTCTTTTTTTAAGATAAGCTCTTGCCGCCTCGGCCTTGTGTGATTCTTTCAAAAAGTCATGAAAATATCCCATGACGGTTTGATTAATTCGAAATAAGCCTTCCTTAAGTTCAAATTCTTTTTTGATCGAGGGGTTTAAGGTCGCATTTTCAATTTCAATATTATATTTGCGGGCCGCCATTTTCACTGCTTCAGGAAATGAAATGCCATGATATTTCATTAAATAGGACAGGGCATTCCCGCCGGCGCTGCAGCCAAAGCAATGAAAAATTTGTTTGCCCGGGTTTACGGAAAAAGAAGGGGTTTTTTCAGAATGGAACGGACACAAACCAAAATAATTGGTTCCCGCTTTTTTCAGAATAACAGATTCGGAAATCACATCTACGATATCTGAAGCATTCAAGACCTCTGAGATTTTTTCTTCAGGAATATGCATCGCAGCAGTGCTGACTCCAAAAATAACGGTTATGAAATTAGAATAAAATAATTATTTAAAATCACATGTCAATCATTATCATTAAAGATAATAGCTATTTTGAAATCCTTATAGCCTCTTTTAAATCCAGGGTCCCTTCGTAGAGAGCTTTTCCTGTAATAACGCCTGCCACTCCTTTAGATTCAATTTTAAGAAGATTTTTTATGTCCTGAATAGTGCTTACCCCACCCGATGCAATAATCGGTATGGACACGGCCTCTGCCAATGCAGCAGTTTCTTCTATATTGGGGCCGGTCTGCATGCCGTCTCTGTATATATCTGTAAAATTAATAGCTACAACCCCGCAGGATTCAAATTCTTTTGCCAGATCAACGGCCTTTGTTTCAGATGTCCGGCTCCATCCTTCGACAGCCACCTTTCCGTTTCTTGCATCGATACCGACCACAATACGATCTTTAAATTTTAAACACGCTTGTTTGACAAAATTCGGGTTATAGACTGCTTCGCTTCCGATAATGATTCTTGAGACACCCATGTTGATATACAGTTCAATTGTTTTGAGATCCCTGATACCGCCTCCCACCTGTATGGGAACCGTAATACCGGATAAAATAGTCTGAATGGTTTTCAGATTCCTCACTTCCTTTGCAAAGGCACCGTCCAGGTCAACAACATGGATAAGACTTGCTCCCTCTTTTTCCCAGCGTTGTGCCATTTTAAGAGGATCTTCCGAGTATTGAGTCGTATCTTCCATGCGACCCTGTAACAGCCGCACGCATTTGCCTTTTTTAATATCAACAGCAGGTATGATTATCATTATGGTTTAAATATGCTTTTATTGTATGATCATTAGAGTATGGGGCAATCCCTAAAAAGTTCCCTTAGTGGACAGTGCCCCGGATATTTTTTCATTTATTCTGGAGGCCATGTGCAATGACCTTCCGAATGCTTTGAAGATGGATTCAAGAACATGGTGTTCATTGGTACCATAATAGCAATTGATGTGAAGGTTAAATGCTCCCTGAATGCATAGGGCCTGGAAAAATTCTTTGGCAAGCTCAACGTTAAATTGACCTTTTGCTTTAAGGTCATGGGGGAAATTATAGATCAGATATGGTCTGTTGGAAAGGTCGATGGTCACCCTTGAGAGTGCTTCATCCATGGGCACACAACTGTCACCAAAGCGTACTATCTGTTTCTTGTTTTCAAAGGCTTTGGAAAATGCCTGGCCCAAAACCAATCCGACATCTTCCACAGTATGATGATAGTCAACCTCAAGATCACCTTTTGCATCGATCTTTAAATCAAAAAAACCATGAACCGCAAAAGCGGTCAGCATATGATCAAAAAAAGGAATACCCGTTGAAATATCAGCCTGGCCATTGCCATCCAAATCAATACGGACGGATATATCAGTCTCTTTGCTCGTTCGAGAAACAGTTGCGCTTCGATCCATAATATCCCTGAATTACTGGTTGCCCCGCATTAGCCTATTCACACAGTACAACTATATACATAAGTTTGTAAATCTATATAAATATCCTATCCTTGTCAAACATTTTTTTAGTATTGTAAAGCATTTTATTTGTATTTATAATAGGTTAACTTGATTGGTAGATTAAAACCATCCTTTACCGGACAAATGAACCATGAACACGATAACAAACCTTTACAATACGAATATATCCGGATTATTCATCAACAGCGTCCCAAAAGCGCCTTTGAACAATACACCGGATATTCAATCTAAAAACAATTCGGCACCGGCCCCGGGTATAAAACCATACCCGGCCCATTCAACGGATCAGCCCTCTGCAATCGATAATACTTCCAATAAGAGCAATCCGGAAGATGCCGAGGTCGATGAAGCGTATTCAGAGATTCGACCCGGAAATGATCAGGGATTCACACAGGCGGAAATTCAACTCATTGAGGAGCTTAAGCAAATTGACACAAAGGTCAGACGACATGAAATGGCCCATATTGCAGCCGGAGGGAAATATATAACCTCTGGGGCAAACTTTGCCTATGAACGCGGGCCCAACGGAAAAAATTATGTCGTAGGGGGTGAGGTCGGAATTGATACCTCTCCTGTTCCCGGAGACCTCGAAGCCACCATCAAAAAAATGCGCCAGGTTAAAAGCGCCGCCCTTGCCCCTGCAGATCCATCGGCCCAGGACCTTAAAGTGGCTGCCAATGCAATGTCCGAAGTATCCAAAGCCCTCTCGGAATTAATCGTGTCCCAGGCCGAAGATAGGGCCGCCGCCAATGAGGAAAAGGCCTTCGGCCCTTTAAAAAAAGCGGCTGATTCCTATGAAAGAACGAGTGCTTTATCCGGGGAAGAAATACCTTCTTTTCAAATTGCAGTATGATTTCGTTTTATTTCAGTTAAACCCTATTCATTTGATTAATTTTACAATCTGTTTGAACTGATCCCCCTGTGCTGCCCGCATGAGTTCGAAAAATATCATTTCAAGACTGGATGCCTCTCCGCCGGCCCTGGTTATCCTCTGGATGCCGATTTCCTTATTTTCTTTTGTCCGGGAAGATACACAATCGGTTATCACCTGAACCTTGCAGCCTTTTTGAATCAAATCATATCCGGTCTGAAAAACACAGATGTGAGTCTCGATTCCCGTCAACAAAACCTGGCTTCTTCCGGTTTTTTCAAATTTGTCCATGAATAAGGGCTCGCCACAGCATGAAAATGAAAATTTTTCTATGGGTGTATTGCCCGTCATGTATTGTGAGATTTCTTCAGATGTCGGGCCCAAATTCTTTGGTATCTGCTCCATCCAGATGATTGGCACACCAAGTATTTTCATGCCCTGAATCATGATCTGAAGGGATTTGAAGAGTTTGTCCTTTTCATACATCAGTTGAGCCAGTTGGCCTTGCACATCAATCAAAAGCATAACGGTTTTATTGAGGCTAAACATCTTATTCTCCTTAGGATTTACAATCAGTTAAACATCATTTGCAATTTCAGCCCATTTTTGTTAATTTGATCCCCATGAAAGATGAATCATTGTGGAACAAAATCCTTTATTTTTTATATCACAAAAAAAGAATATTTCAATTAGCATGATTATTGCTTCTTTTTTTATGAAAGGGAAACCATAATAAGGAGTTACTCTATATGATTACATCTGTAAACAGCAATATTTCAGCCTTGCAGGCCTTCTCAAAACAAATAGGGGTCAGTGCCAATAATGTGGCCAATGCCCTTTCCGATGATTTTAAAAAAAGCCGGGCCATCAATACCGAGGGTGAAAACGGTCAGGTTCAAACTACCATTACAAAAGTGAATACCCCGGGTCCCCTTGTGGAAGATCCCCTGAGCCCCACAGGGGAATTAAAGGAATTATCAAATACCGACATTGCCGAAGAAATGACGAATCAGATCATTGCCTCCCATGGGTTTAACGCAAATACCAAGGTGATTAAAACCTATGAGGAAACCATGGGCTCTTTAATTGACATTATTGGATAAATTTATGACAAAAATTGTCTCTTGGTCCGTTTTTTTTATTTTTTTTCTGATTGTTTTTGGATGTGCCGGTCTTCAGCCGGGTTATGAAAAACCAACCGTGAGCATTACCTCCTTTGAGGCCATTCCTGCAGAGGGAATGGTTCCCAAATTTCAAATCGGGATTCATATCATTAACCCCAACCGCACCCCGCTTCAATTAAAAGGGATTTCCTATACGGTTTCCCTTGAAGGGCATCCTGTCATTACAGGAGTATCCAATCAGCTTCCTGAAATCGAAGCTTATGGAGAAGGAGATGTGATGCTTAATGCCTCGGTTGATCTCTTCAACAGTATCGGTTTTATTAGCGATCTTATCCGGAATCAGGGAAAGGAACAGATTTCTTACGACTTGGAAACAAAATTGGATGCAGGCGCCCTCTACCCTTTGATAAGGGTTTCAAAAAAGGGAAACCTCTCTTTAGCTCAGACTTCTAAATCACAGTAAATGAATCAAATAAAAATATATATCTTGTTGTGGATCATGGTATGGATGTCGTTTTCATGTGCCGCACACAAAAAAGCTCCATTCGACCAACACATTCCACCGGAACAGGCCCAGGATTCTCAGGATTCCCTTAAGTCAAATCAAAGAAAAATCATTGCTCAATATGCCATCCACAGTTTAGGGTTACCGTACCATTGGGGAGGAAATTCCCCTGAAACAGGACTCGATTGCAGCGGTCTTGTTATGTATACTCATCAGATGGCCGATATCATCGTTCCCAGAACTGCAAGCGCCCAATTTGAAAAAGGCAGGATCATCACCATACAAAATTTACAAATTGCAGACCTTGTCTTTTTTAAAGACATGAAAGGTAATAAAAATTATCATGTCGGGATATATATGGGAGACGGTAGATTCATCCATGCCCCGGGGAGGGGCAGAACCATTACCTATGAATTTTTGAATACCCCGTATTTTTTGAACCGATATATTGGTGCGAGAAGCTATCTCTGAGTCAATAATGTGGTACCGAAGAGAGGACTTGAACCTCCACACCTTGCGGTACTAGATCCTAAGTCTAGCGTGTCTACCAATTTCACCACTTCGGCATTACTCAATCAGGCTGGACAGTTGTGGTGCCGAAGGGGAGATTCGAACTCCCACAAGCATACGCTCGCCAGTCCCTGAAACTGGTGCGTCTACCAATTCCGCCACTTCGGCATTAAGCTTTATCCATCAACCCTCAGACGGGCAATAAAAGATTGCTTAAAAACAACAGTTAGGCTATATATACGTCCTTATAAACTTTGTCAAGATTATTGTTGTTAACATAAAAGGGTATCATGCAGTTATTTGAAAATTTAGACCAGATACAAACCCCGTTCAAAAATGCAGTACTTACCATTGGTAATTTTGATGGTGTTCACAAAGGACATCAGCGCCTTTTTCAACAGATTATCGATAAAGCAAAACAAATCAAGGGAACTTCCGTCACCATGACCTTTGATCCCCACCCCTTAAAGGCGCTTGGAATTTCAGGGCCTCCGCTGATTACAAGAAGGGATCAAAAACTTGAGCTGATTGAAAAATGCGGAATTGATGTGCTCCTGTGTATCCCCTTTAATATGGAATTTGCCTCCATTCCCGCCCATGATTTTATCGAAGATATTCTCGTGAATAAAATCGGTATGAAAGCCATCATTATAGGCGGGGACTATTATTTTGGAAAGGATCGGCTGGGCAATGCAGATCTATTAAAAAAGGAAGGCATCCGGCTCGGATTTGAAACCATTGTTTCCAAATGGGAACATGTAGCCGGCTCTCAAAATGAGAGAATCAGCTCCACCCGGATACGAGAAATCGTGATGGAAGGGAAAGTGAACCAGGCCTATAAATATCTTGGCCGCCATTACCAGATCCGTGGAAAAGTTATAAAAGGAAGGCATCGGGGCGGAAGCCAGCTTGGGTTTCCCACCGCCAACATCAAGCTCCATGATGAATTATGTCCAAAACTCGGTGTTTATGCGGTGACTGTGGAAACCGTAAAAGGGAATTTCCGAGGAGTAGCAAATATCGGATTTTCCCCGACCTTTGATGATCATCAGTTTACCATAGAAGTCCATATCCTTGATTTCAATCAGGATATATATGATACCAGGATCAGGGTAAATATGATCAAAAGACTGAGAGATGAAAAAAAATTTGCCGGAATCCGGGAGCTTTCCGACCAGATTAAAAAAGATATTGAAATTGCAAAGGAAGTTTTTGAAAAAAATGGCCATTCGTAATATTTTAACCTATCCGGAAAAATCCCTGATGCAGCCATCGGCTAAGGTTGAATCCATAGATGAGGAAATCAGAACCCTGATCGCCGACATGGGAAAAACCATGTTTAATGCCCCTGGTGTAGGGCTTGCCGCCCCCCAGGTGGGAGTCAACAAACGGGTTATCGTGTATGATCTCCATGCCGGAGACCCGAATGATGACGGCCTGACCCATGAATTCAAAGGCTTGATCAATCCAGAAATCATAGATGCCTCAGGCAGCATTGTCTCGGAAAAAGAAGCCTGTCTAAGCGTGGTTGATTTCAGTGCAGATGTGAAGCGCTATGAAACAGTCGTGGTGAAAGCCCTTGATATTGACGGCAAACCCCTGGAATTCAAGGCCGAGGGTATCCTTTCCGTCATTATGCAGCATGAGATCGATCATTTGGACGGCATCCTATTCATATATCGCATCAGTGTCTTAAAACGGACCCTGTACAAGAAAAAACTGGCAAAAGAACTGAAAACCAATTGAAAAAAAAATCTCGAATCATTTATATGGGAACACCGGAATTCAGTGTCCCGGCCCTAAAACGACTGGCTTTGCAGGATGATTTCCACGTATGCCTCGTTGTGACCCAACCGGACCGTCCCAAGGGAAGAGGCAAAAAGCTCATGCCTTCACCCGTGAAGCAGGCGGCCATTAAACTCGATATTGAAGTATTTCAGCCGGAAAAAATCAATACCATTGACGCTGAGGCAAAACTATCCTCCCTTGAACCGGATTTTTTTGTGGTTGCCGCTTTTGGCCAGATTCTATCCCAAACCATTTTAGATATTCCGAAGATTTATCCCATTAATATCCATGCCTCCCTTTTGCCCAGATACAGGGGCGCATCCCCTATTCAGGCCGCTATTCTCAATATGGATGATCTTACAGGCGTCACCACCATGGTGATGGAAAAAGAAATGGACAAGGGGGATATTCTACTTTCCAAAAGTACGCCCGTATCGGAAAATGATACGGCCGAGGAGCTTCATAAACGGTTGGGGGAAATCGGTGCCAACCTAATTGTGGATACCCTCCGTGCCGTTCTTAAAAAAGAATGTCTTCCCAAACCCCAGGATCATTCCAAGGCGACTTATGTCAAAATGCTGAAAAAAAGCGACGGCAGAATCGACTGGAATCTTTCCGCCCAACGGATTCAGGCCCATATCAATGCCATGACGCCCTGGCCCGGCGCTTTTTCTTCTCTTTTCGGCAAGCCTCTCAAGATCTTCAAGGCTGTGGCCGAAGAGCTCCCCTGCCCTTTTGAAGCCAAGACGATTTTCCTTTGTGACCGGGACGGTATCCATGTTTCAACAGGACAGGGAAGCCTGGTCATTCAAGAACTCATGGGGGCTTCAGGAAAGCGCTTAAAGGCCGGGGAATTTTTATGCGGCCACCCCATTGTTCCCCCGGTCAAATTTGATGTCTAAACCATGAGAGACCCCCGTTATCTTGCCCTGAAAATCCTTTTGGACTGGCATAAAAAACCCGGCACCCTTGATCAGAGCCTTGAGCTGTATTCAGAAGATATCTCAAATTTTCCCAAAAACGATAGAAGCCTCTGTAATGCCATCATCTTTGGGGTTTTGCGCCAAAGGGAAAGCATGGATTGGACTATTCGTTTATTTTCCAATACATCCTTTGAAAAAATGGATGTAACATCTT
>JAABTB010000079.1 GCA_011390085.1 Desulfobacula sp. | reverse complement strand
CGCTTTGAAAATTATTGAAAGGGAAGCAGACGACTTTGATGAAAAAGCGGTTGAAGAATTGCTCAAGAGCCGGACTGCTTCTCATCAAAAAGGAACAGAACCCATGGCTTGCGGCTGCCCTTCTGCGGCGGTAAAAACCTTTCACATGGCCGAAGCCGATTCCTGCGGGTGCGCCAACAAACCGACGGTTCAGACCACCGGCGGCAAGTCTGCGCTTGGCCACTGGCCGGTTCAGATCCGCCTGGTGCCCGCGGGGGCGCCCTTCCTGAAAGATGCAGACCTTTTAATTGCAGCCGATTGCGTACCCGTGGCCTATCCTTCCTTTCATCATGATTTTTTAAAGGGAAAGGCCGTCATGATCGGTTGCCCCAAATTCGACAATGCCGAAGAATACGTGGAAAAACTGTCCCAGGTATTTAAAGTTTCCGGAATAAAGAGCATCACTTCCGTGATCATGGAAGTTCCCTGCTGTTCAGCCTTACCGGTCATTGTAAAAAAGGCCCTTGCCAAATCCGGGGTTGAGATCCCGTTCAAGGAAGTGGTGGTCAGCGCCCGGGGGGAAATTCTTTCATGAACCGGCCCGGGGAAAAGAAGATCAAAGGATATGAGATTGCCGCCTGCTTTGGCGGGTCCGGGTGTCCGAATTCGGCAAATTCGGTGACCCGGCTTGCAGCGGATATGGAAAAAATCTTTGAAGCGGAAAACCTCCCGGGGTTTTTAAAATCCACCGTCAAGGGGGATTTAAAATTTCACCATGAATTCCGGGTGTCGCTTTCCGAATGCCCCAATGCCTGTTCAAGGCCCCAGATAGCCGATATCGGCATCATCGGAGCAGTGCTGCCGGGAATCACCGATGATGCCTGCTCCCTTTGCGGGGCCTGTGTTGAAGCCTGCGATGAAGGGGCCATTGAGCTGGATGAAAAGAATCAAAGACCCATCATCCATGACTCTTTCTGCCTCAAATGCGCAAAATGCATCAGGGTTTGCCCCACCGGTACGCTGGCCGAAAAGCAAAAAGGCTACCGGGTCATGCTGGGGGGAAGGCTGGGACGCCGTCCCAGGCTGGCCGTGGAGGTTCCGGGAATCCATTCCCATGACCAGGTATTGGAAATACTCAAAAACTGCCTTAAATTTTATAAAAAAACCTCCAAAAACGGTGAAAGATTTTCCCAACTCCTGTCTTCTGTTGATCTGATCATCTAATTTGTAAGAAAATTACCTACACCAATATCAGAAATTTTCTAATTGATTCCTTGACACCATCTTTGTTAGTCGTTTAATAACCATAAAGGGTTTTAAGTTTACACCAACCAATAGGAGGATCATATGAAGAAACAATTGTTAATCGTGGTTTTTATTGCAGTTCTCGCCATGGCGTTCTCTCAGTCCGCCATAGGTGCGGAAAGACTCATTTTCGGCGGAGGTCCCGCAGGAGGGGTGTTCCAGGTATTTGCCAATGCCGTCCAGGTTTTTGATCCCATAAAGGCGTCTACCACCTATAAAATCCAGGCCCAGTCTTCTGCAGGGGATGTGGAAAATATCAGAAAAACCGAATCCGGTAAGGTGCACATGGCTGTTGCCTATTCAGGCTCGGTCTGGAATGCTCGGAACGGCAAATTGAAAAATGATGCTAATAAATATGAAAATGTTATGGCCGTTGCCTGGTTATATGGTGCCCCGGCCCAGTTGGTGGTCCGCAAGGATTCAGGGATAAAAAGCGTCAAAGACCTGGCCGGCAAAAAAGTCGGGGTGGGGACAGCCGGTTCCGGCGCCTTTGCAAACTGCGAGCTTTTTTTCACCCACATGGGCGTCTGGGATAAGATCGAAAGAAATGCCGTGGGATATGATGATGCAGCCAATTATTTTGGAAACAACCAACTGGATGCCTTCTGGCTCTTTGTCGGCTATCCCAGCGGCGCCGTCATGATGGCAGCCCAGACCAACGACATTGCCCTGATCAACCTTGATGCCGATGCCGAAGCCGGTGGATTTTATAAAGCCTATCCATATTTCAGCAAAGTCACCATTCCTGCCAATACCTATAAAGGGGTAGACCAGGATACACCCTCTTTTGAGGATTCGGCCATCTGGGTGGCCAATGCCAAAGTATCGGCCGATATGGTCTATGATATCCTCTCAAAAATGTTTTCAGATGAGGGACTGGCCCATCTGGCCCAGCAGAAGAAAACCTTTGCGGGAATGAAGGTGTCCACCGGCCCCAACGGCATTGTAACACCTTTCCATCCGGGCGCGGAAAAATTCTGGAAAGAAAAAGGCGTTTTAAAATAGCCTGTCAGGAAGCGGGATAAATTCAAAATTATCCCGCTTCTTCAGCCTGGAAAGCCCTTTTATGGGATCAATTTTTTTAAGAAAACAGGAAGGCAATTGTGTACGATAAGCTAAATAAAATTGAACAGATCTTTTTTGACGTATTATCCGTGTTTCTGGTTTTATTCTACGCCTATGCAGCAGTGATTAAGCCCATGGCCACCCAGTATCACAGGGGAATTTATGTGATTATCACCTATATTCTTGTCTTCCTTTTATACAAATCCAAATCAAAAATAATGAGGATTGTGGATTATATCCTTATTCTTCTTTCCATTGCGTCCATTTCTTACTGGATCTATAATTTTGAAGTCATCAATTACCGGACCGGGGCGGAAACAAGCACGGACATGGTGTTTGCCATCATCGGCGTATTGATCGGGATTGAACTGGCAAGACGGGTGGTGGGCAATATTTTTGTCTTCATCGGTGCCGTCATGCTGATATACGGCGTTTACGGCCACATGGCACCGGACCTGGTTTCCCATGCCGGTGCCCCGTTTACGGAATTGTGCATCAATATTTTTTATAAAAGCGACGGGATTTTCGGTATCATGGCCAATGTCCTGGCCACCTATGTCCTTTTGTTTGTGCTCTTTGGCGCTTTTCTTGAAAAAAGCGGGGCCCAGAAATTTTTCATCGACTGGCCCCTTGCCGCCGTGGGCCATAAGATCGGGGGTCCCGGAAAAGTATCGGTGATTGCCTCGGGATTGTTTGGGTCCATTTCCGGATCAGCCATTGCCAATACAGTGTCCACAGGCATGTTCACCATTCCCATGATGAAAAAGGCCGGATTCAAGCCCCATGTGGCCGGCGCCATCGAGCCGGCGGCCTCCATCGGCGGCATGTTCATGCCCCCTGTCATGGGGGCCGGCGGATTTATCATGGCAGAACTGACCGGCGTACCCTATTCAAAGATCATGCTCATCGCCATTTTTCCGGCCCTCATGTATTTTTTCAGTGTGTTCTGCATGGTGCATTACGAGGCTAAAAAAGATAATATCGTGGGTGAACGATCGGAATTTTCAGCCATGGAAATCTTTAAAAAGGAATGGTTTTACATCCTTCCCCTGGTTGTCATCACCATTTTTATGCTCTATGGCTATTCTCCGGGCTATTCCGCCATCCTTGGCCTTGGTTCCTGTCTGGTCATCAGTTATGTCAAAAAAGAGACGAGGATCACGCCCCGGAGATTTATCCAAGCCGCCCGGGAAGGCGCTGAAAACAGTCTCAATATAGGCGCTACCGTGGGGGTCATCGGGATTATCATCGGGGTTCTGACTTTTTCCGGACTCATCCTCACCTTTGCCGATATTATGATCGAGCTGGCCGGCGGTTCCTTGGTGCTGACCATTTTTTTGATTGCCCTGGCATCCCTTGTTCTGGGCATGGGCGTACCCGTGACGGCAGCCTATCTGGTCACAGCCGTGGTGGCGGTTCCGGCCCTGACCCATCTCGGGGTCAATCAAATTGCCGCCCATATGATTGTTTACTGGTTGTCCCAGGATTCCAATATCACGCCGCCGGTCTGTATTGCCGCCTTTGCCGGTGCCACCATTGCAAAGGCCAATATGTGGAAAACCGCTTTTACCTCCTTTAAATTTGCAAAATTTCTCTATCTGGCCCCCTTTCTATTTGGGTATGTACCTGCTTTCTCCTTAGACGGAACCACAACGGATATTATCAAGGCCTTTGTACTCATATTCTTTGGAACCTGGGCCTATGCCTACATCCTCAGCGGCTACTGGATCATTTATATAAAACGGTTTCTAAAGAAAACTCCGGCCTAGCAAGCTTTTTGTATTGCTTATTTTTGCATTTCTGCCGTATAAAAGCTGAAATTTCCCCTGGCAGGGGTTGGATACTGCCGGGGGAAATTTTTTATCCTCTAAAAAATTAGTTGCATCATCAACGGTTTTATACCATAGTAAGATGAAAACGGCTTCATTATAAGGTAAATTTACAAGCAGGATCAAAATTACTGATTGTTTAAATTTGGGTTTAACACTATACAAGAATTGATTATATGGAAATATTTGAAAAGGTCATTGATTCGTCCATCGCATATCTCGTGGGCCGCACCTCCAGATCCATCATGAAACGGCTGACCAATAAATTTTCAACGGCCGGTTTTGACGTAAGCTATGAGCAATGGAGCATTCTGGTTCATCTTTATCGAAGAGACGGGCAGACCCAGCAGGAACTGGCCAATATTGCCGTCAAGGACAAGGCCGCCATCACAAGACTGTTGAATGTCCTTGAAAAGAAGAATATGGTTTTAAGAATCCCGGACAGGACTGACAAACGAAGCAAGCTGGTCTACCTGACCCATAAGGCCAAAGAATTCAAAACCGATCTCATTGACATTGTTGAGGATCTCTTGAAGGAAGCTGAACAGGGAATCGAGCCGGATGACATTATCCAATGCAGGGCCACTCTGAATAAGATATTTACAAATTTTGACAAGCTGAATCGATAGATCATAATTCCACAAGCTTGTTCTGGATCGCATATCTGGATAATTCAGCGTTATTTCTTAAATTTAATTTTTTTAAAATTCTTGATCGATAGGTATCCACGGTTTTGATGCTGATATTATAGGAAACGGCAATTTCCCGGTTTGTGGCACCCAGGGCCAGTCTTCTTAAGACCTGCAATTCCCTCATGGACAGGGATTCAGTAAGAGTCTGGGTTTTCGTGCCGCGGATCACCCGCAGGGCAAGGGCCTCACCGGCTTTTTCCGTAAGATATCTTCCGCCGCCATGGATTTTTTTAACTGCCGCCACCAGTTGCTCCGGAGCGGATTGTTTTGTGACATATCCCATGGCCCCGGCCTCAATGGCCCTTATGACATATTGCTCTTCATCGTGCATGGTCAAGATAAGCACCGGCACGCCTGAACAATAATTCGAGAGCCTTGTAACCACCTCAAGGCCGTCCATTCCGGGCATGGAGATGTCAATGACAGCCACGTCCGGTTTATAATGCATGGCTTTATCCAGAGCGGTTTCCCCATCTGCTGCCTCGGCAATCACCTCTATTTCATTGCTGTCTTCCAGAACTTTTCTCAATCCTTCCCTGACAATGCTGTGATCATCTGCAAGCAATACTTTTATCATGGCTTATCCTTTCACTTTTACCTTACAACAGACGGTTGTTCCATGGGCAGGCAAAGAAGAGATGTCCAGTTTCCCGCCCACAAGACCGGCCCGCTCTTTCATCCCTTCAAGACCAAAGCGCTTTACCCCTTTATGGCTCAGGGGGTCAAACCCGATCCCATTATCCGCTATGGTCAGAACAATACCTTCTTCATCGGTTGTGAGTTCAACCGTGATGGTGGTGGCGCCGGAATGCCGCAGGGCATTGGTTACCGCTTCCTGGCCGATCCGGTAAAGGGCTGTGGCCAGGGTGTCATCAATATCTGGAATGATTCCGCCTTTGAAAACACAGGACACATCAGATCTTTTTTCAAAATCCGCCAAAAGGGATTCCAAGGCATCGGAAAGCCCCAGATCGTCCAAAACCCTGGGTCTCAGGCGATAGGCCATGGCCCTGACATCATTGATGGTATCATCAATCAGGGAACACATTTTCAAGACCCTGACCTGGGCCTCCGGATGAACTCCGGAAAGAATTTTTTCAATCCATACGGCATCAATTCTCAAGGCTGTCAGCACCTGCCCGAGATGGTCATGAAGCTCCCGGGCAACCAGGGCCTTTTCCCTTTCCTGGGACGCGATGATATTCTTGGATAGGTTTTTCAGGTTATTCTGGGTTTTTTCGAGCTGGGTTGTCCGCTTTTTGACCTGCTGTTCCAGGTCAAGAGAATACTGGGAGAGTTTTTCCTTTGCGATCTGCAATTCTTTTCGGTCCCGGTTTTTTTCCGTAACATCGACGCTGACGGCAAGAGATTGGATAATTTTTCCGGTTTCATCTCTGACCCCATAGCATGACAGCATGATATCCATGATCTCCCCATTTTTTTGGATATAGGAATAGGGGATATCCTTACAAAAACCGGTTCTGAAAAATTCGGGAAAGACTACGGAAACCGCATATTTCTTCGATTCAGGTGTGAAAAAGCTGATGAGCTGTTTGCCGACCACTTCTTCTCTGCCATATCCCATTATTTCCACCCAGTGGTCGGAAACGTGGATGATGGCGCCTTCGGTGTCTATTGAATGAAGCATAACCGGGGTTTTATGATAGATGTACCGGTATCGCTCTTCGCTGAGCCTTAATTCTTTTTCAGCTTTTTTCCGTTTGGTGATTTCCTTTATTCCCAGATGGTAAAGGATCAATACCAGTATCCCTGTCAATATCAGGATGGAGGTGACGGCAGGCCCGATCACTCTGAAAAAAGGTTCTGACAATAGTTTTCCAATATCTTTGTAATTTCTTAAGCTGATGATTTTCCAGCCGGGATAATTTTTCACATCCAGGCTGGAAAAAAGATATTTTTCCCGGTTCTTATCGGTCACCTCCCCTTTGGGGGCTCTTAGAAATCCGGTCGAGGGCCAGGGACCATCGCCAAATTGCCTTGAATCTATAATCTGCCGGGTCTTTTCTTCTACGGTTTCAAATAAGAGCTTAAACCTGAATTCATCCCTGTTTGAAATGAAAATAAGGCCGTTGGGGTCCACGAAAAGGAGAATTTCATCGGAAGCCCGAAACAGTTTTGTTTCGACAAATTCTGCCGATGCCTTGATGACGGCAACGCCGATAATTACGGTTTGAGACGAATCATAAACCGGATGTGAGTGGTAGACCCCCCTTATTCTGGAGGTTGTGCCGAGGGCCAGATAGGTTGCCGGGATTCCTTTAACGGCATTTTGAAAATAGGGCCTGAAAGAAAAATCATTCCCCACAAAACTGCTTTCCGTATTTCGATTGCTGGAACAAAGGGTGATTCCGCTTTTATCCATGAGATAGCTGACTTCAAGGCCAAGGGATGCCGTAAAATGATCAAGGATCTGGTTTGCTCGATCAATTGACTCAGGACCAGGAATTTCAAGGGCGGTTCTTAATTCTTTTATTCCGGAAAGGGTCCTGACCGGTTTTTTATGTTCGGAAAGATAGAAAGAAAGCTGGTCTGCCAACAGGTTGAGGCGGGATAAGGCATCGGTTTCAATTTTTTCCAGGGCTGAACTTCTAAAGGAATGATAATATAAAAACCCACCGGCCGAAGCCGATAAAAAAGCCAATAAGGAAAGAATCAATATGATGATCCGGAGTCGCATGAAAGAACTATACTCGTAGGCGTTTGGTTTTTCAATACGTTTACGGTAAGACATCTATCTATATGGAAAAAATAAATTATTAAATAAATATAGACTTTTGATGATTTGTGTAACATCTGTCTCGGGTGTAAATCAATCCGGTTTCCGGAAAATCGGGGCACGGGATTTGCAAAATTATCCATAGCGACGGTTTAAACAACAATTCGTTAGGAGACCCGTTCATGGCAACTGTGGACACGATAAAGACCTATAGGACAAACGACCTCTATCTTAGGGACAAGAGGAGCGTCATCAAACCGGCAGACACTGCCAAAACCTCCGGCAAGACCGCCTCGGCGGAAAGCCAGGCCATACAAAAGGATAAGGTCACCCTCTCCAGCGATGTCGGCGTGGCAAGGCTGAGGGAGGCCCTGGGCCTACCGCCCACAGGCAAGCTCTCCAGAGAAGATTTTCAGACCGCGGCGGATTCCGACGAGGAAACCATCCGGGCAAGCCTTGAATCCGCCATGGAGGAATTGGGGGTTGATGAAAACCAGACCGTTTCCCTTTCATTGAATGCCAAGGGAAAGATCGTCATAAAAGAGAGCTTTTCCCAAAAGGCAGCCCTTGAAAAGCAATTGAACAGTGACGAGACTTTCAAAGCAGCCTTCAGCCGCCTGTCGACAAACACGGAAATCCTCGATTTAGCAGCCGATCTTCAAACCGAGGCCCGCAATATGAGCCTTGCCTCGTTCATGAACAGCGAATCAAGTGATTCGGGCTTGAACGCCCTGTTGAAGATTGCTGAGACCTATAATGAACTCAAATCCGGAAAGGATCCCCTTCAGATCATTGCCGGCCTCAGCCGCCGGGAGACTCCCTTTGAGCTGGTTCACCCTCCCGGGGAAGACACGGCCGTCCGGCAAAACAGTTCTATTCATTTGA
>JAABTB010000078.1 GCA_011390085.1 Desulfobacula sp. | reverse complement strand
ACAGCATGAAATAAGGGTTCTGGTCCGTCGTCATTAATGTCCCGAGATCGGTCCAGTTATCCACCAGTCCACTCCAGTTTGAACCGGAAGGAAATGCGGCTGCAAAATCAAACCAGGCGGTGTAGAATTCTTTTGCATACCAGGCCCAGAATTTTTCTTCCATTTTTGAAAAGGCTTCCTGGTCAATAAATGCTTTTTGAATCATCCGGGTAAATTGTTTGATTTCTTCCCTTCCGGGCTGGGTAAAGGCTCCCTTCAACAGGGGGGCCGGATTGGGAGAAGTGATGGTATATCCCTTTAAAAAAGAAGAAATTTCAATACCGGGGGTTGAGCATATCCATTGACTTAAAAGCCAGTTAAAATTGTCTGTGTTTACGGCAAGTTGTGACAGGGCGGACTGGAATCGTTCAAGTGTCGTGACATCATCTGCTGAATCCTCTTTCCAGGTCAGGTAGGCATAATAGATATCGGCAAATTTTAAGGAAACCGATTTTGACATGCCCGGATCAAGGGAGGGGAAAATATTGCCAATGCTCTTTTCAAAATCTTTTTGGTTTGAGAAAGATTTTTCATGGATGGATTGCTGGAGGATATCAATCCTCTGAATTGCATAAACCGCTCCGGCTACAATATCTTCATCCGGTGTCAGGGAATGGGTGGTTTTTATTTTCTCAAAGAAAAGATCGTCCATAGGGTCAAGCAGATTCTTTTTGACATCATTCACAAAGGTTTGTTTTAAATTTTTTTCAAACAACCGGCTCTGGTTCAATCCCAACCGGGGAAGCATCCAGTTGCTGTTTTGGGCTTGAAGGTTTTTAATTTCGAATTGTTGCCGGTCAAGAAGGAGAATTCGGTCTGTGGTGCCGGCGGCAACAGACTGGGATTTAAAAAAGGCCGGATCAAAACTGTACAGGGCTTTTAGATTATTGGAATATGAAAATATGAGAATTC
>JAABTB010000077.1 GCA_011390085.1 Desulfobacula sp. | reverse complement strand
AGAATTCCGCTCATGGCAAGGCAAACCAGTATCAGTGAAACAATGCCGAGGCTGAGTGTTGTTTTCCGCCACATGAGAAATTCCGATAACGGTGAAAAGATATTCCTGTCTTTCGGTAGGATGGCACTGAAAAAACTTCTCAGAAAAAAGCCGGTATTTTGATCCGGTGATTTTTCATTATTATATTGGATACCGGTGGTTTCCAGGAATTCAGATGCCGGCTGTCCCTTTCTGCAGGCACTGGAAAAATAAATTCCCCTGAAAAATGGGGTAGCCTGATAAATATCATCTCCAAAAAGGGACTGAATATAGGATGTCAAACCCGGCTTTAAATTGATAAATTCATTGGAAAAGGTAACGGCAAATGCATTGATCCGATTATGAATAAAAACGGAACGTAGATTTCTGATCTGATTGGAAACCGTTGTCATGCATTGTTCCAGGATCTCCAGACCGCCAGCCTGATCGTTGGTATTGGTATATCCCATGACCTGGTCTTTTCGTTGCTCGGGAATATGATCGCAAAAATCCGTAAACCCGTTTACCAGATCCATTTTTGTCACCAGAAGATAGACCGGAAATCTGGCGCCAAGGATTCTCATCATTTGGTTGATCCGCTGGCGGATGTTCTTTGCCTTGTCGGCCAATTCCGTCGGGTCTTCATTTAAAAGCGCATCACTTGCCACGGTAACGATCACGCCGTTGATGGGTTCTTTTTTTCGATATTTTGATAGCAGGGCAAGAAATGCCTGCCATTCTTTTTTGTCTTTGTCTTCTTCGATGGGAATCGTATATCGACCGGCTGTATCCAGTACAATGGCCTGATCCAAAAACCACCAGTCGCAGTTTTTCGTGCCTGAGATGATGGTGGTTCTACTGACATCCGTCAAAGCAGAACTTAAATTGGAATTTTTTATGGCAGAGGTTTTTCCCGAGCGAGATTCCCCCATAATAATAAACCAGGGCAGGACATATAATGGATTTCCGTATTTTCTCAAATGGGATTTTTTAAGTTTGGCAACGGATTCTTTCCACTGAATTTCCGCTTCTTTCTGGTTATATGGGTCCCTGTCCGCAGCTTTTTTGGAAATGGCATCTTCCTGGTTGATAATCGTTTGAACGAATTTTTTTTCGTTTTGACGGATCAGCAGCTTTTTGATTGAAAAATACCCCATCACAATTCCGATGCAGGATGCGACCAGCACTGCGGCGATCCACCATGGCCATCCTTTGATCACAAAGGCCCAGTATCCGACGCCATACAGAAACGCCAGGAAAACCAAAACGATTACAGCATAGAAAAAAAAGCCAATAAATTTTTTCATTTTTTATATAATTTGCCATTTATGATTAGATTCATTTTATTTTAAAATAACCCCGGTTCCGGTTACGATTTCAATTAAATGTGCATTAAAAAAATAATAAAGAATAAAAAACAATGCTATGGGGATAAGAATAAAGACGGATGAAAAACCGACCAGGCCTTTCCATCTTTTCCGTTTCAGACGTTTAATTAAAATCGTATCCCCGGCTTCAGGAAACAGGATTTCCGGGACGCCCGCATTCATGCCGTCAGTGAGTTTTTTGCGGGTATCGGTTTTAACGGCGTTGAGCTTTTCATGAAAAGCGGATTCATAAAAGCGACCCTTAAAACCCGATGCAAGGCAATAATCATAAACCTCAAGGATGTCTTTATCTTCCGGTCCGAGTTTTTCAAGCAAGGAAAAAAATTCTGTTCCGGCGCTGGTGGTATTAAAAAACTTTTTCTGTAAGGAGTTCTTAATCCAGTCCTGCTTATGCTGCCAGCTTGTTTCCAGCACGGTCTCATCAATCCAGGCAAATACGGCAAACAGAGCCTTGTCAAACTGCTGAACCGGTATTCCGGCTGATTTGGCCCGTATTTTTGCCCGCTGAATCAGTTTCCGGTAATTATCTGAGACCTGATCGTAGGGAATGGCGGTGGTTTGTAGCTGGTCCGTCAGATGGTAGGTATAAGCCAGTAACTCAGTCACACAGTCGGTAGATGAAATTTTCATGAATCAGCTCGCTTTCATACCTGCGAAATTACAATTTCAATGGATGTGTCTTCCGGGGCATTATCCCAGAAAAGAGAGATGTCACCGGATCGTTTGATCTCTTCCCATAAATGATGCTTTGAATCGATTCTGAAATAATAGGAACCCGTGCGTTTGGGCATTCCCGGCGGAGGGACCAGGCGGTGTTTGACCGGAACGCCCGGCAGGGCTCTGGAAATCATATTGTCTATGTTCTTTGAATTTCCGATTTTTACGATTTTCTGCATGTCATTGATGATCAGATCCGAGTCTGCAAGGCTTTTCAATACAAGGAAATATAGGTAAGAATCTCTGAATTCTTCGGCCGGAAGCTGAGCCCTGAAATAATTGGCTTCCCTTGTCATGCTGAAAATACTTTCACCGCCGATGGAAATCCCCCTTAATAATTCACCCAGCAGGATCTGGGCCTCATTAAAACAATGGTAAAGATTCTCGTGGTCATATTCCGGGAGCAGGGGCATGCCGTCTTTCAACTGTCCCAGGGCATTGATCCGGTCCGTAAAGGTGCTCAAATCTCCAACCATCTGCCGCAGAACCCCATAGGCGGTCTCCGGGTGGAAGGTTTTCAGCTCGATGATATGGTTTAAAAGGGGAAGAGCCCGGTTCAGGGCGCTTAAAACCAGCAGGTGAGGTAAAAAATGGGCATCAAAATCCGAGGTCAGCCCCTGGGAAAATTTATAGGATTCAAATATCCGGCTCCGGGAAATGATATTTTCCCTTAAATTCTTCAATATCTTCATCAGGATATCCGAACCGGAAATCATATAGGTGGGGGCAATAAAGGCTTTTGACAGGCCTATCTTTTCTTCTTTCAGCTCCAGCCGGCCCACGGGGATCATTAAATATTCCTTGAAGCTATCAATTTCATGATCCCAGAAAATTTTAATGATAAGATCCATTTTCCGGACATTGGCCGGGTTCCCGCCTTCATGGAGGTCTTTTACGCTTTCAGGCTCAACAGAGGAGAGGTACCGGGTGCCGACCGAGTCAATGCCGCCCTGTGAATCAAGGGAGGTTGCATTTCTGTCAAATTCATCCCATTTCTTGATCCCCAGGTACACTGTCACCGGGGTCTCTCCTTCGACATCAAAGGACAAGTCTGCAAAAGACCGGGTCTGGACCACGGCATTGCCCGGATATTTCGCCCAGGTGCCGTCCTGAAAAATCAGTTCACAGGCTTCGATTTCAATGGACCGCTGTGAAAGTGCGGTATCCTGAACGGCAAATCGGCCGCATCCCCAGAAAAAAGGAGAATGATAAAGGGTGTGGGGGGTGAACAGGGATTTGACAAAGGCATCGTTCTGTTGAAAATGGTGGGGCTGTAGAAAAAGTCCCTGGTGCCATAATATTGGTTTTGAAGGGTTATTCATCCAATAGGATTCCTTTTATATCATGCTCTTTTAACATCAGATTGATTTTCATATCTGAGATGACCGCCACATCCTTTTTAAAGAAAAGTCTGCCTTGCTTTTCAATTTTGTGGGGGATCTCAAAAAAACAGGTGGCCCTTTCCGGCATCAGGTCAAAATAGCCGGCAACAACACCCACCCACCGGGTTTTTTCAGCCCGATCAAAGACCATCTTTTTGGATTCCCCGGGATTGATGAATATCTTTTTGACCGCTTGTACACTGGGATCAAAATTTTGTGCAGATAGTAATTTTTTAAGCCCGTCCTGATATTCCGACAGTTCGACAAATTTATTGATATTGTCGAACTGGTAAATCACTACCTGGATCGCATGGGAGGACCCTTTAAATTCATTGAGCATTGCATCGGCCTGGTAGGAGATCTCAATGCTCTTGGGTTTATAGACCCATTCGGGCTCTGGTTTTGGGGGTTCTTTGCCGCTACAGGAAGGGATAAGTAAAAAGACTATAATCAGAAGACGCTTTAGTAAGAAAAGAGATAATCTACTCATGGGATTCATTTTTTCTTCCAATGCATGATTTAAAATTATATGAATCATTTCCTTAATATATTAATCATGCCCTGTCAATGCCGTATTATGCTGCCCTAAAAGCATTCCAAGGATATTCCCTTTTAGGTTGAAATGTGATTCTAAAAAGGATAAGGGATTAGGAAATAAAATGTTTAGGGTGGTTTTATTCATATCCCGCCGCCTCACCCATCACCATATCAGGGATGTGTATTCTTAACGGTTATAAGGGGTTGTCCGAATGAACATTGCCATTACAGTCGAAAAAGCAGCGGATTATTCCATAGTAAATGTCTCAGGGAAAATCGATGCCTCAACATCGGATGCGCTTGAAGACGTCCTGGTTGATCTATTGGGGCAAGGAGAAAAAAACATTATTTTAAGTTTAAAGGATACGGTCTATATCAGCAGTGCCGGTCTCAGGGTCCTGGTGGTGGTTGCAAAGCAGGTTTATGATTCCGGGCATTTCTGTCTGTGCAATGCCAGTGATAATGTCCTGGAAATTATTGAGATGGCCGGATTCAATGTTTTTATGAATATATATGAAGATCTCCCAACTGCAAAAGAAAAAATAAAAGCAGATTAAATGAACATAAAATCTTTCAGCCCCCGGATTGAGTCGGTTCATGAAATTCAGGAATTTGTAAGGCAATCCTTTTTGGCCCTTGGCGCCGGCGAAAAAAAACTCATGAAAATCGACCTGCTGGTTGAAGAGATTGTTGTGAATATTGTCCGGTATGGGGGCATGGCCGTTGAGAGCGGTTTCATTGATGTCGGAGTGGACACGGTTGATGGTAAAATCATTCTGGAAATATCGGATAACGGGCTGGCCTTTAATCCGCTGGAACAGGAGGGGCCGGATCTCACAGCAGGCTTGGATGAGCGTCGTCCGGGGGGGCTGGGCATTTTTTTTGTGAAGCAGATTGCAGAAGAGATTCGATATGAACGCCGTGACGATAAGAACTATCTTCGCCTTTGCCTTTAACGCCGGCCCGTATACTGAAAAATAGCCCGGTCTTCTGCTATTCCTTGGGTTTAATATCCGGGTCGAGTGTTTTTGTCTTGAATTTCAGGAAAGAATATTTTCCTTTATGGGGGATGGGATCATCCGCGGCTTCGATGCTTGAGTCCGTTTTTATCGCTTTAATCTCATCGGCCGGGTTTTTTTCCGGTATCACCGGGGCAACCGGCTCCTGGGGTGCGGGCAAGGGATGCTTTGTCTCTTCAACCGGTTCGGAACTTTGACGGATTTCCGGAGGGGCTTTGGGAATGATCGTCTCCGGTGTCCTTTCCGGAGATTTTAGAAATTGGAGCAAAACCAGGATCAGGGCCAGGCAGACGACAATGACGGTAAGGCGGGTGATCCAGGGATCTTTTCCCCCTTTGCCCCAAAGGCGGCTGATCAACAAAAAAGGCTTCCTGCTTGTTGCGTCATGGGGCTGCCCGGCCGGAGGGATTCCGGGAAAAGCCGGGCCAGAGAGACTGTTCTGGGGTTGAAGAAAATGAAGGCACAGGACATCCAGGGCCTTCAGGATGGAAGGGGCAGATAGTCCCAGGGCCTGTTCGTTAAGCCTTTTAAGGGCCTTGTCATCCAGGCTGAGTTCTCCATGGGGAGAGAGTCTTGTCGCAAAGGCCGTGAGAATTTTGGCATGAGTTTCGCTGGAAAGGGCCTTTGCCGTAGCGGCAAGGTATAAAAAAGGCTCCCACATGATGACCTGGTTCAGCATTCTCATGGCCACAATGCTTTTGATCCAGAAGGGAACGGCTTCGGCCAACCGGCCTGTTTCAAAGGAGAGAAACCCGAGTCTTTCATACAAAAGAAATTTTCCCCGTCCGGATTCCAGCCCGGCCAAGAGTATTTTTTTTGCAGCTTCCGGCCGGCCGTTTTTCTGAAGGATCAGAGCCTTGAAGGCATAAATGAAATCAAGATCTTTAAGGGTTTGGTGGTGTTGGTCCAGAATCATCCAGGCGTCATCCGGAAGGCCTTGTTTCACAAGCCCGGGAACTTCTTTCAACCCGTCCATCCGGGATGCGATGCGTTCATCAGGGGAGGGAAGAAAATCAAGGACAAAACAACTGTCGCAAAAACCGTCTCCGGTGGGCGGAGGCGCTTTCAGATTTTGATTTTCCGGCGTAACAGGTATGTTTTCTCTGGTCATGACTATATTCATACGGGTTTTTTACCGGGATTTCAATATCATATCCGGGTTAAAGGGCAAGCTGTTTTCTGTTTTTGTTTTTTAACCGGCTGCTTTGGTTCTGCCCCTGCTCTTGACAATGCCCTGAAAACAGCCGTATATTTTTATTCTATAGAGTGTTTTGAACATGGATACAAACCGGAAAAGATAAAGGATACCCCATGAATTTTACGCGATTTCCAAGACGAAAATATATCCAGACCCCCACCCCCATCGAACCCATGCCTGCCCTGAGCCGGGTCCTGGGAAAAGAGATCAACCTTTATATCAAACGGGACGACCTGCTTCCCGGCGCCGCCGGCGGCAACAAGACCCGGAAGCTGGAGTTCTGCCTGGGCGATGCCCTGACAAAGGGAGCGGATACGATTATCACCTGCGGGGCCGTGCAGTCCAACCATTGCCGCCTTACCCTTTCCTGGTCCGTAAAAGAGGGTCTGGATTGCCATCTTATTCTTGAGGAACGCGTCAAGGGTTCCTTTCAGAAAGAGGGCTCAGGCAATCATTTTCTCTTTGAGCTGTTGGGTGTTAAAAGCATTGAAGTGGTCCAGGGCGGAACCGATATGAAAGCTGCCATGGAGAAAAAAGCAGCCACCTTGGCCGCTCTGGGCAAAAAGCCCTATATCATTCCCGGCGGGGCTTCCAATGCCGTCGGCGCCATGGGCTATGCCGCCTGTGCCGAAGAAATGATGGGGCAGCTCAATGACCTGCATCTTCAAATAGACCACATCATTGTCCCCTCGGGATCAGCCGGGACCCATGCCGGAATGGCCGTGGGCATGAAGGGTGTCAATGCCGGGATTCCCATCCGGGGGGTCAATGTGTCAAGGCCCAAGAATATTCAGGAGAAAATCGTTTATCAACTGGCCCTGGAAACGGCTGAGAAATTGGGTTTAAAATGGGGGTTGGCCCGTGAGGACATTGTCTGTTTTGACGATTATGTGGGGCCGGGGTATTCCCTTCCCACCCCCGCCATGGTGGAGGCGGTCACCCTTTTTGCAAGGACCGAGGCCATCCTCCTGGACCCGGTCTATTCCGGCAAGGCCGCGGCCGGGCTCATTGATTTTATCCGAAAAGATCATTTCAAGAAAGGTGCCAATGTCCTTTTCCTTCACACGGGCGGATCACCGGCCCTGTACGCCTATATGGATGCCTTCAGATAGGGGGCGGGTTTCCCGGAAATAAATGAAACGACAGGGAGATGAAAAAACAGCCGGCATCATCGGCGGCATGGGTCCCGAGGCCACGGTGGATCTCATGCAGCGCATCATCCGGCTGACCCCGGCCCTGGATGACAGGGACCATATCCACTGCCTGGTGGACAACAATCCCAAGGTCCCGTCCCGAATCAAGGCC
>JAABTB010000076.1 GCA_011390085.1 Desulfobacula sp. | reverse complement strand
TTTGGCAACAAAGGCTTCGGCGCCATGCTCACCTTCGGGCTCAAGGACCAGGAGGCCTGTTTCAGGCTCATCGACCATCTGGACATGATATTAAACCTGGCCAACCTGGGGGACTGCAAAACCCTCATCATCCACCCCTATTCATCCCAGTACGTCTCTTTTCCCGAGGCCCTGAAAAATGAGCTGGCCGATCCCAGACTGCTGCGCTTTTCCCTTGGCATCGAGCACCCGGAGGATATTATCTATGATCTTGACCAGGCCCTGGCCGCCGTTTAAAAAAAAGGTGGGTCCATGAGCGAATATACGGATTCGTCCCGGACCGGCCGGACCGTGGGGCTTGTGGAAAAAAAGACCTTTACCTTTGCCGGACCGCCGGACCGGCAAAGGTTGGAAAGCGGGTCTGAAATCGGCCCCGTCACCCTGGCCTATGAGACCTGCGGAACCCTTAACCCGGACAAAACCAATGCTGTTCTGGTGCTTCACGCCCTGTCCGGAGATTCCCACGTGGCCGGCTATTATGATCCCAGGGATGCCAAGCCCGGATGGTGGGATACCATGGTGGGGCCGGGCAAAGGAATCGACACGGACCAATATTTTGTAATCTGTTCCAATATCATCGGGTCCTGCTGCGGATCAACGGGCCCTGCATCCATCAATCCTGAAACCGGCAAAGAATACGGGACCCGGTTTCCCGTCGTCACCATCGGAGATATGGTGGAGGCTCAGAAAGCCCTCATGGACCATCTGGGTATTGACACCCTCCTGTCGGTCATCGGCGGGTCCGTGGGCGGCATGCAGGTTCTGGAATGGTGCGCACGGTTTCCGGAAAGGGTCCGGTCCGCCGTGCCCCTGGCCACCACCTCCCGGCATTCGGCCCTGGCCATTGCCTTTAACGAGGTGGCAAGACAAGCCATCATGGCCGACCCCAACTGGAACGAGGGCCATTATTATTCCGGGAAAAAACCGGACATGGGCCTGGCCATTGCCCGGATGATCGGGCATATCACCTATCTGTCCGATGAATCCATGCGGCTTAAATTCGGGCGCAAACTCCAGAACCGGTCGGCCCTGAGCTTTGAATTCGGGGCCGAATTCCAGGTGGAAAGCTATCTTCAATACCAGGGCAAGAAATTCATCGAGCGCTTTGACGCCAATTCCTTTTTGTATATCACCAAGGCAGCGGACTATTTTGACCTGGCCCGGCAATACGGCTCCGGGTCTCTGGTCAAGGCCTTTTCCCGGTGCCGGGCAAAATTTCTCGTGGTGTCCTATACCTCGGACTGGCTCTATCCCACCTACCAGTCCAGGGAAATGGTCAAGGCCATGAAAAAAAACAATCTGGATGTCAGCTTCTGCGAGATTGACGCCCAGTGGGGCCATGACGCCTTTCTATTGCCCAATGACCGGCTGGACCATCTCATGGCCGGTTTTCTAAAGGGGGTGTCCGATGAAATTGAGTGATCTGAGATATGATCTGAGCATCATTGCCTCCTGGATCGAACCCGGATCAAGGGTTCTGGAACTTGGGTGCGGGGAGGGGGATCTTCTGCACTGGCTGAAAAAGGAAAAGGCCGTCAAGGAAAGGGGCATCGAGATCCAGGAATCCAAAGTGGAAAAATGCATTGAAAAGGGAATTTCCGTGCTCCAGGGAGATATCAATGAAGAAATCGAGGATTATCCCGACAACACCTTTGACTACGCCATCTGCTCCCAGACCCTTCAGCAGGTATTCGAGCCCAGGGACCTGATCCATTCCATGATGCGGGTGGCCAAGCGGGGCGTGGTGAGCTTCCCCAATTTCGGCCATTACCGGGTCAGGATGCAGTTGGCCTTGACGGGCCGGGCCCCGGTGACAAAGGAACTTCCCTATTCCTGGCACGACACCCCCAATATCCGGGTCTTAAGCCTTCTGGATTTTCAGAAATTTACCGAAGACGCCGGGGTTAAGATTTATAAACAGGCGGCCATCAACACAACGGGCAACCAGCGCCAGGGCAGACCGATCACGGTTCTGCCCAACCTTTTGGCCACCTACGGCATTTTTCTCATCGGAAAGGAATGAAAAAAAGGATGCGTTCATCGCCCTTGAAAACATGTTGACCCTTTAATCTCATTAACCGTTGAAAGCATAAGGAGCCCCCATGGACACACCACACTGGAATCCCGGAACCCTTCTGGAGCTGTCAGGATACTACTGGAGAACCTGCACCCTCCACACCGGCGTAAAACTGGATATTTTTACGGCCATCGGGCCGAATCGCCTGTCCTGTGAGGACATCAACCAAAAAATCAAGGCTGACCAACGGGGCCTTGCCCTGCTTCTCAATGCCCTCACAGCCATGGGGCTGTTGATCAAAACCGGCGAAACCTATGCCAATTCTCCGGCGGCCCTCAGCTTTCTGTCCAAGGACTCCCCCCAGTATATCGGGTTTATCATCATGCACCACCACCATCTCATGGACTCCTGGCAGAACATGGGCAAAGCCATGATGGAGGGCGGGCCCATCCGGAAAAGGGCCTCCTTTTCCGATGATGAATGGCGGGAAAGCTTTCTCATGGGCATGTTCAATATGGGCATGGCCGTTGCCCCGCAACTGTCAAAGGAAATGGATCTTTCCGGCTGTCGAAACCTCCTGGATTTCGGGGGAGGCCCCGGAACCTTTGCCATCCATTTCTGCCTGGCCAACCCCGCGTTGACCGCCTCGGTTTACGATCTTGAGACCACCCGGCCCTTTGCCGAAAAAACCATAGACAAATTCAAGGTATCGGACCGGGTTGAATTTATTTCCGGGGATTTCATCCAAGAGGAATTTCCCTTCCCCAGGGCCTATGACGCCGCCTTTCTCTCTCATATCCTCCACGGCGAAGGCCCAAAAGACGCCGCCGACGTCATTCGAAAAGCCGTGTCCGCCCTGAAACCGGGCGGCAAGATTTTCATCCATGAATTTATCCTGGACAATGACCTGGCCGGACCCTTATTCCCGGCCCTGTTTTCCATCAATATGTATCTTGGCACGGACAAGGGCCAGGCCTACAGCGAGGCCCAGCTTTCCGCCATGCTCAAGGCAAACGGGGTGACCGAGATCCGGCGCCTTGCCTTTTCAAGCCCGACCCGGTCCGGGGTCATCTGCGGCCACCGAGCGTAAGCGAGAGAACTGTGTGTTCGTTCATAAAATCGGCGGGATCATCCCTTAACCTCAATGACCAGTTCGGCTTTGACGGCCTCGGCCTGTTCGGGTGACGGAAGATAGCAAAGGTGGTCATTTTTCTTAACGCCCAGTTTCGGCAGGAGTTTTATCCGCTATGGAGACAAAACAGCAGGTCCTGATGCATCGCGGACAAAACAGATATTGAAAGACCCTTTGAGAAAGGTTCCCGCAGGGCGCCCACCCAGTCAAAAACGGGAGATACCGCAGAGGGTGCTGACACACCGAACTGCCATTCAAAATGATGGGTCACCTCTTTGTTTTTTTTCAGATCCTTGCAGAAAAGACCCGAAGGAGAAGCCATGAGCGTAATTTCCATAGGTCCTCCTTATCCGTTGCTCAGTTTTCCCTGGCGTCCCAGCCCCCTTCTTTTCTCAGCTTCTCCACGATAGGGCCGGCCAGGGCCGTTAATTTCAGTTTGTCGACCTTTGTGCTCCGGGTCAGGGGCAATTCCTGGTCAGAGGGCCAGATCTCCACATGCTGGGGTCTTTTATAGGAGGCGATGGATTTGCAGTGGTCCATGACATCCTTGCCTGTGAGGGTGACCCCTTTGGACGGCCGCACAAAGGCCATGATCCCTTCGTCAAAAAGTTCGTGTTTCATGCCGATGACCTCGGCCATGTCCACCCCTTCCATGCTGCCGATATGTTCTTCAAGCTCACCCGGAAAGACATTGTACCCCTTCTGCTTGATCATGAATTTTTTCCGGCCGGACAGATACAGGGCCTTGTACCCGGACATCTGTTTAAAAAATCCCAGGTCTCCGGTATACAGGATGCCTTCCCTGGAAACCGCCTTTCGGGTTTCTTCAGGCTGGTTAAAATATCCCAGGAATACGATGGGCGGATGGTAACAGATCTCTCCGATCTCTTCGTCGGCCAGTTCTTCACCGGCAGACCCGTCCGTGTTCATGGGTTTTCTGACCGTGACCGGGGCCAGATCGGGAAAGGCCATCCCCACCTGGCCGGCCATCTCTTCCAGGGGGATTCCCATGGGGGTGAAGGTGGCAAATCCGGCATTTTCCGTCATACCGATACCGGTCCCGAATTTCGGGGCCATGCGGGCGAGTTTTTTCAAAAAGGTGGTGTCCACGGCAGAACCGGCATAGACCACGCATTCAAGGCTTGAAAGATCATAGGTGTCATAGCCGGGGAAATTCCAAAGCATCCGGAACATGGTGGGGATCTGTCCGATGACCTTGACCCGGTGCCGTTGAATGGCCTCCAGGGTGGCCTTGGTGTCAAAGATCCTGAGAAGAACGGCTTTTCCGCCCATGTACAGGGTGGTCATGAGGGTCTCCGTGATGCACCCCACATGGCTGGGCGGCAGGTTGACGAGGATGGAGAATTCCGTGCGGTCGCCTTTGAACTCAATACCCCGCTCCAGGATCTGGTTCTGGACCAGGATATTTTCATGGCATAATACAGCGGGCTTGGGTTCCCCCGTGGTGCCGGTGGTATAGATGATCAGGGCCGGGGTTCGCTTGTCCAGGGTTTGGCAGGTCTTTTGAAGCCTGCCCGTGACCATGTCGACGAGTTTCAGGCGGACGAGGCGGAGTTTGTTCATGAGCCGGGAAATGCCGATGGCGCCGTCAATAATATCGCCGGGTTTCGGGTCCGGGGTGAACTGCACCAGGTGTTTTACGGCAGGACAGCCTTTCTGCACGGCCATCCCGACTTTCCTGAAATCCCGGACCGGCGTGTTCCCCAAAAAGAAAAAGGCCTTGGGTTCGATTTTATTGATGTCCCGCACCATCTCCTCTTCGCTCAAACGAACGTCCAGGGGTGCAAAGATAGCCCCGATTTTAAAACAGGCATACATCAGGGCCATATGCTCCGGCAGCAAGACAAGCTGGGTGGCCACCCGGTCTCCCTTTTGGATACCCAGGTCCAGGAGCCGGAGGGCAAAAAAATCCATCAGGGTCCTGAATTTTTTATAGGTGATTTCCCGGCCGTCCTCATGCTGGACCATGGCCAGGGCATTGGGCTGGATCTTGGCCCATTTGTCAATGTAATCGGTGACCAGTGGTAATCTTTCAGTTGGCGTCATTATTTTTCCTTTATTTTGATATACCCGTTGCGGATGGCTTTTTCCCCGTTTCCGTCGAGGACTTCAAAAAACACATCCCTATGATTTGTATGGCTTTTCCTGCCGGTGCAGCAGACCTTGATACCGGTTCCGGGCCGGACCATGCCGGAAAACCGGCAGGCGATTTCGGCTACGAGTTCCGGGTCCCGGCCCGCTTCTATGTTGACCAGCTCACGGACGGCGTAGGCCAGGGTTGCTGTTCCCTGTAAAATAATGCCCGGAAGGCCGACCATGCGGGCAAAGGCCGGTGAGGTGTGAATGGGAAATTCAATCCCGGTGCAGCCGTCGTAGACATAGGGCCGCTCCGGTGAAATATGAATATCGGAGGCCCAGAGGATTTCCGCCCTGCCGTCATGTTCGGGGACCGGGAGAAGTTCGCCGTCTATGGCGCCTTCATGGCAGGAAACGCCCCTCAGCATAGCCCCGATGGTTTCGGTAAAGACAGGAAGGCCGCCTGCGTCTTTTGCCTCAAGGCAGATGAGGGCATGGGTTCCGGCCCGATGGGGTAAAAAGCCCTTGATGCGTCCATGGATGAACAGTTGGTCCCCCGGCCGCATGAGGCGATGCAGAACCAGGTGTTCCGTGTAATGCACCTGGGTCATGAGGACCTCCGTGGGGAATTCTTCCGAGTCGATGAATCTGTCCAAACGGCTTAACACCGGCCAGGTGACAGCCACAGGCATCATGGGAGGGGAGAGGATGCCTTCTTTTTTTTCATCATCGAAATAGACCGGGTTGGTATCCTCCACTGCAGCGGCATAATTGCTGATATCCCTGGCGCAGATCTGTGCATGATAGGGTTTAAGGGTTGTGCCCACAAGGAGCTTGTCCAGGTTCATATGAAATATCCGGTCCTTGATGAAAGAATTTTCATTAAACGGTTTTTCCCGCGATATCCTGGGGGTCCATGTTTTTGGTATACAGGGGAGAGGCGAGGTAGAGGAGGCCGTAAGTCAGCACAACATATCCGAACAAGGGCGTAAATACGGAAGAAAGAAGAACGGCCAGGTTGATCCGTGTAAACCAGGGTCTCCGGTCCATGAACCGCCCGATATGAAGATAGCGGACAGGGTAGACGTTCATGGCAACGGCCGCCGTCAGCATGAGAAAGAAACAGAAGAGCCCCCAGACGGCAACCATTCCGGAATTGTTTGCCACCGCCGTTTCCAGCATGATCATGGGGGCGACGACCAAGAGTGCGGCAGCCGGCGTGGGCATTCCTTTAAAAAAACCGGGAATGGGGGAGCGGTCCAGGGTAAAATAGGCAAGGCGGGCAAAGCCCAATAGAACATAAACCACTGCCGCAAATTTCAGAGGCAGGTGCTGGATAACCGGGTTCTGGATTTGTGAAAGAAAAACATAGAATATCCATCCCGGAGCAATGCAGAAACTCACGGCATCGGCAATATCATCCATGATGCCGCCAAAAGTGACATTAAACCTTCGGGTGCTGTTTTCAACCACGGCCGTCAGCCCCAGTTTTCTGGCCAGAGCCCCGTCGACTTTATCGAATACAGCCCCGCCCATCAAAAGAAGGTAGGACTCCCGGATCTTCCCCTGATAAGCAAAAAATACCGCCAATAGCCCCATTAAGGCGTTCATTGTGGTCAGGGCATTGGGAAATACCGAGAGAATTTTTTTCCTGAGGATCATGTCCCCGAGACAGATCTCGTCCAGGCAGAAGGACCCGTATTTGCGGCAATTCATGGCAATGGAGCCGAGAATGATAATCAGACAGAAAATTTCAATGAAGAACAGGTTACGAAGGGAAAAATGGCTGATGTTGCTCAATTGGTTGTAAAAAAAACCGGGATCAGTGGTGGGGATATAAAATATATAAATATAGAGCAGGGCGCCGACAGGGGCTGCAACAATTTTACGCAGCCTTGTGTATTGGATTTCTTCGGATTTATCCGGGAGTTTATTCGCGAATCCCCGCATGAAATGACCGAAATTATCCCTTACCAATACGGCAATGCACAAAAACAGAATCAGGATGGCGTGGAGCAGTTCCACCCGCGTATATTCAGGGGATACTTCCAGAAGCCGCCACATGGCCCCGGCCGTGAGCAGAGGAAAAATAATGGAATACACCAGTTTGTCCATAAGCCTGTCCGCCAGGTCCGTTAATTTGAAATTTTGACCGTACCGGCTGGAAAACCACCGGTCCACAAGATCAAAACACATGGAGACCAGAAAACAGATCACACCCGAAATATAGAGCCTCGGGTTGTGAGTCCACATGACGCCGACGGCAAATACCATTCCTGCAAACACCAGCGGTGCCCGGCCATAGACCAGAACAGCAGCAATCCGTTGAGGAACCTTGGATTCTTCTTTCATGCAACTCCCGATATCTTACAACTCCCGTGATTTCCATCGGGCAGCCCCAACGGCAGCCCCCATTGGCTTGTCTGATGCATCTTCATGGTTCAGACAGGCATTGATGCGATCCTATGCATCAATTTTTGGGGGTATCATATCACATAAAAAAATCCAACGGTATGGCTGTTTTGGAAAAAATTTTTCGGCAGATGATGGGATTCATTTAGCCTGAAAATGCATCCCAAACGACAGCATCATCTGATTTCTGTCCTCCATTTGAAGACAGGCTTCCAGACTGCCTGCATCCATATTGATATTAATGGCCTCCTTGGTCATTCTAAGCCCCAGGGGGTTTTTACTCACCATGATCTTTGCAAGCTCCGTAGCCGTTTTCACCATATTCTCCTTGGGAACGATTCTGCCCGCAAACCCCATTTGGACGGCTTCCTGTGCATCCATCCAGTTCCCGGTCAAAAGAAATTCATTGGCCCTGCCGGAGCCGATGAGCCGGGGAAGAAAATAGGATGATGCCATGTCTGCACCGCCCAGTCCGATATTGATATAGGCGGCGCTGAATCTGGCATCTTCCGCCAGAATCCGGATGTCCGAAGCCATTGCCAGGGAAAATCCGATGCCTGCGGCAGCGCCGTGAACACAGCAGATCAGCGGCTGCGGAATCTTTCGTAATCCCAGCATCATCCTGGATAATCTGGCCTGGGCATTATAGGCGTCGGCAGGCGCCATGGCGAAAATTTCAGGCCCGAACGTCTGCATGTCCAGTCCTGCACAGAATCCTTTGGCGGCGCCTCCGTCAAGGATAATGACGGATACGGTATTGTCATACATCCGGGCGGCAATAAACGCTTCGAATTCATCCAGCATCCCGTTGTCAACAGCATTGTATTTGTCGGCC